>JAFLTJ010000020.1 GCA_022510465.1 Muribaculaceae bacterium | reverse complement strand
CCTTGCCGTCGCCGTCAAAGTCATAAACCATAAACTGCGTATAGTGGGCACCGGCGCGAATGTTACGACCCAGGTCGATGCGCCACAGCTTCCTTCCGTCAAGCTTGTAACAGTCAATGTAAACGTTACCTGTCTTGCCATAGAACGAGTTGTCCTGCGAGTTCGACGGGTCCCACTTTACAAAGATTTCATACTCGCCGTCACCGTCTACATCGCCAACCGAGCAGTCGTTCGGCGAATAAGTGTAGTCATCGGTTACGGTATGCTTGGAGTCCGAGTTTTTACTGTTACCGGGGAACGTTCCACCGGCAGGGCGGTCAAGCTTGATGCGACGGTAAACGTCGCCCTCGGCGGCTACTCCGTCGGTTTCCCAGGCCAAGGTCTCTCCGTTGTAAGCCTTGATGCTATACTTGGCGCCGGCGGTTCCGGTTGCATCGGTATAGTTGGTCCCCGCTGCAAGCGGCTCTTCGTTAATTTTGGTGCCGTCGCGATATACGTCAAACGTCAGATTGCGAGCGTCATCCGGCAAATGGCGCCACGACACAAATACGCCCGACCCGGTATACATGGCAAAAACGCCGCGGTCAAGCTTCTCGGCTTGCTGCGGAAATGCCATTCCTGCCATTGATACCCCGAGCAGGGTCAAAGTCAAAAGTGTTTTTTTAAGCATAACAATTTGTTTTCTATTTAGTTAATAAATTGATTATTTCAACCTTAACGGAACTCGCGCCGATATTGCCGACGATGAGCCCCCTATCATTATTTCATACTCGCCCGCCTGCTGCTTCATCTGTTGCGACTTGTTGTCCCATGTCGCTACCGCCGCGCCGTCTATGTCAAATGTAACAAACTGCGACTCGCCGGCTTTCAGACTCACGCGCGCAAAATCAACCAGGCTCTTCACTGTTCCCGTCGCTATATCCTTTCGGGCGAAATAAACCTGCACCACCTCTTCTCCCGCAACCTTGCCGGTATTGGTAACCCGTACGCTCACCGACACTCCGTTGTCTCTTATGCTCTCCGACGTGAACGCCCTGGCGTCGCTATACTCAAAAGTGGTGTAACTCAGCCCGTGGCCAAACGGGTATAGCGGCTCCTCGGTCATAAAGCGATAGGTTCTCCCCTCCATCGAATAGTCCTGGAAATCGGGAAGCTGACTGTCGTCGCGATAGAATGTCACCGGCAATCGGCCCGATGGATTATAGCGCCCGAAAAGAACCTCGGCAACCGCCGTTCCACCCTCCTGACCCGGATACCACGCCTGTACGATGGCATCACAAATCGAATCCTCAGCGGCCAGCCCGACGGCCGACCCAGAGCAGTTAACCATCACTACCGGCTTACCCGAAGCCTTGAGCTCGGCTATCAGCTGTCGCTGTACAGCCGGCAACTCGATTGTCTCTCGGTCTCCGCCTCTGAATCCGGGAACCGACACTTTCATTTCCTCCCCTTCAAGTTTGGGCGAAATACCGCCAACAAACACTATCACGTCGGCCTCCGTCGGGTCGATACTCTCCTTCAGCGCCGTTTTAATATCAAATTTTAGCGACGCTACATCCTCGCCGTTGTTAAAATACAACCCTACGGGAACTGCAACCCCCTTTTTACCCTCAAACATATAGCTCGCCTTGTGGTCCTGACGGCCGCCGGCCTCGCGACGTGCCACCTCCTTGTTATCCACATAAAGCACCTGTTCTCCCTTGCTTGCTTCAAATTCAATCACATAAAATCCCGTCTCGGCCGGAACAAATTCTCCGGAAAACATCCCCGAAAAATTATTCAGATTGACTCCCGGAGCAAAAACCGTCGCCCCGCCGCCATCCAGCGCTATCGGGGTCGTGTAGGTCTGCGTCGCTACAACCTCGCCGGCAGTGTCAAGTGTGTTGCGATAAACCCCCTTCACGCCACCTTTGAAGCCGTCAAAACAGGAAATCATGCTCGACGATACCACGTGGTCACAGCCGCGGGCATACGCCGCGTCGGGCGCTATCGCTCTGATTCCGTCAAGTATCGTTATCGTGTGACTCGGTGTTCCGCTGTAGTTTCCCCACTGCATCACCGAGTCGGCCGCGTTCGGCCCCACTACCAGTATCCGTTTCCCATGCTCGGGCAGCGGCAATATCCCGTTATTCTTCAACAGCACCATCGACTCCCGGGCCATCTGCAACGCTATCTCGCGGTTGCGAGGCGAGTCAACCGACTCCGCTCCCATTTCATCCCACGGCGTAACATCACTGCCTCCCAGCTCGCCAAGCGAAAATCTCGCTATCAGCAAGCGTTTCAACGATGCGTCTATATGGGCCATATCAACCTCGCCATTCGCCAATGCCTCTCCCAAATGCTTGTAATCCGACCCACACTCCAGGTCGGTACCGCTCATAACGGCGTCGCCGGCAGCACTGGCCTGCGTCGGATGGGTGCGGTGACCCCAGTCTACATAAAAATCGCGAATTGCACTGCAATCCGACACGATTATCTTGTCATAACCCCACTGCTCACGCAATATCTGGTGCAACAGTCGTTTCGACGAGCAACACGGTTCACCCTCAAATCGGTTGTAGGCACACATCACCTGGCCAACCCCTGCATCCACAAGCGCCTTGAACGCCGGCAGATACGTGCCCCAAAGGTCATACAAATCAACATTTGCCGCATCAAAACTATGACGATTCCATTCCGGACCGCTATGAACGGCAAAATGCTTCGCGCAGGCTATCGTCTTCATATACTCGGGGTTATCACCCTGCAAACCTCTGACCGCTGCCACTCCGAGCCGAGCCGTCAGACACGGGTCCTCGCCATACGTCTCCTGGCCGCGACCCCAGCGCGGGTCTCTGAATATGTTGATATTCGGAGTCCAAAACGTCAGGCAATGATAACGATTCAAATCGCCCGCCGCCTTGAACATGTTGTATTTGGCTCGCGCCTCATCCGAAATCATGGAAAAAGCGTTATACATCAGCGGCTCGTCAAACGTCGCCGCCATCCCTATCGCCTGAGGCAACACCGTGGCAACGCCCGCACGGCCAATGCCATGCAACGCCTCGTTCCACCAGTTGTATTCCTTTATGCCAAGGCGCTCTATCGCCGGCGAACGGTCCATCATCAGCGAAATTTTCTCCTCCACCGTCAGTCGCGACAGCAGGTCCTCAGCACGCTCCTCAGCCGTGAGCCGGGTATCCTGATAGGGCAACAACTCGGCAGCAGCTGCTGTAACAACTGCCGAAACAAAAAACGCTATGAACAGTATTATATTTTTCATGGAATTAGAATCTTTAAATCACGTGCATGGGGCAGTCTTCTATATCGACATACAAAACCCCGTTCGACTGCAAAGATAATAAAAAAATCACCAATCTCCAAATTTTTAACACTTTCCACACACATCCCCGGCTTCAATTCGTGCCATTTTTTTTGTTTTTACCAACTTTTTACTATTTTTGTCAAAACTTAACAGCATTTAGACTAAAAATCAATAGCATGACACCAAAATACCGCCGCATACTGCTCAAGCTCAGTGGCGAATCCCTAATGGGACAGCAAGGTTACGGCATCGACAGCAATCGCCTCGGCGAATATGCCGCACAAATCAAAAACATCACCCTCGCCGGAGTGCAGGTCGCAATCGTTATCGGCGGCGGAAACATCTTCCGCGGCCTGCAAGGCGCCGCCAAAGGATTTGACCGCGTAAAAGGTGACCAGATGGGCATGCTCGCCACCGTCATCAACTCGCTGGCACTATCAAGCGCCCTCGAGGCTATCGACGTCAGGGCCAAGGTGTTTACAGCCCTCAACATGTACCCCATTGGCGATTATTACAGCAACCGCGCCGCTATTGACGCCTTGCAGAACGGCACCGTCGCCATCATCGCCGGAGGTACCGGAAACCCCTATTTCACAACCGATACCGGTAGCGCTCTGCGAGGAATTGAGGTCAAAGCCGACGTAATGCTTAAAGGGACTCGCGTCGACGGCATTTACACCGCCGACCCCGAAAAAGACCCCACAGCCGTCAAATTTGACAGCATTACCTACGACGAAGTCTACAACCGCGGCCTACGCATCATGGACCTCACCGCCACTGCCCTTTGCAAAGAAAACAATCTGCCGATTATTGTCTTTGACATGGACACCCCCGGAAATCTTGAAAAGGTTGTCGCCGGCGACAACATCGGAACTCTCGTATATTCAAATAAATAACCATAAATTTCACTACCATGGATGTAAAAGATTACCTCAAACCCGCTGAAGAAAAAATGGAAATGGCCGTCGCCTATCTTGACGAATCGCTCGCACATATTCGAGCCGGCAAAGCAAACCCCAAAATCCTCGACGGCATCAAAGTTGACTACTACGGTAGCGCCGCTCCTATCTCAAACGTTGCAAATATCTCGGTTCCCGACGCCCGCACTATCGTCATTACCCCATGGGAAAAAGCCATGTTCAAAGAAATCGAAAAAGCCATCATCAACAGCGACCTTGGCATAACTCCCGAGAACAACGGCGAAGTTATCAGAATATCAATCCCGCCATTGACCCAGGAACGCCGAACAGTCCTGGTTAAGCAGTCAAAGGGTGAGGCCGAAAATGCCAAAATATCAGTGCGTAATGCTCGGCGCGACGCCATCGACGGCCTCAAAAAAGCCATAAAGCAAGGCATGTCAGAAGACGTTGAAAAAGACGCCGAAGGCGACGTTCAGAAACTCCACGACAAATACCTCAAGAAGATTGACGAGCTCTTCGCCGCAAAAGAAAAAGAAATCATGACCGTCTAACTGCGCCAAGCACGGCGGCAAATCACAGCGCGTCAGCCCGGAAAGCAGGCTTCCAAGCCTGCGGCAAGCACGGCGGCAAATCACAGCGCGTCAACCCGGGGCGCAGGCTTGGAAGCCTGCGCCCAAAGCCTCCCTTATGTAACTTACCACTGTAGCGGCATCACAGCCGCTACTTCTTTTTCATTTTTTTTTCAAAAAAATTTGAAACAGCTTCCAAAAATATTCATTACCTTTGCGCCGTTGCAAGAGGCGCCGACACCATTCACCCCTTGACGACTACAACGCGGAAGCCCGCGTTGAGCCGCGAGAACCGAACGAGAAAGCACCTCCGCCACCCGAAGCCGGGAGCAACACACTTGGTTGTTGACCAAAATTTTACAGTTTAAACCAAAATATTTAAGACTATGTCATCTTCATTAAGATTTAAAGTCGTTGAAGAGGCGTTCTCGCGCAAAGCTGTGCATGTGGAGATTCCATCAGAGCGACCTCAAGAGTATTACGGGAAGTATGTGTTCAATCGTCGCAAGATGTTTGAATATCTACCCAAGAAAACCTATCAGGCGCTTATAAACGCCATTGACAACAAGCAGACGCTACCCCGTGACGTGGCCGACAGCGTTGCCGAGGGGATGAAGCGATGGGCAATCGACAACGGCGCACGTCATTACACACACTGGTTCCAGCCCCTCACCGAAACCACCGCCGAAAAACATGACGGATTCATTGAACACGACGGCAAAGGGGGCGTAGTTGAAGAGTTCAGCGGAAAATTGCTCGTTCAGCAGGAACCCGACGCATCAAGCTTTCCAAGCGGGGGAATACGCAACACTTTTGAAGCACGAGGATATTCGGCCTGGGATATATCTTCCCCGGCATTCATTATGGACAATACCCTCTGTATTCCAACCGTTTTCATATCCTACACCGGCGAGTCGCTCGACTACAAAACGCCCTTGCTGCGCGCACTGACCGCCGTCGACCGCGCCGCCCTACCCATTGCACGTTACTTTGACCCTGACGTCAAGCATGTTATATCCTACTTAGGTTGGGAACAGGAATATTTCCTCGTTGACGAGGCGCTTTATTCGGCAAGACCCGACCTCGTGTTGACCGGCCGAACCTTGATGGGGCACGAAAGTGCTAAAAACCAGCAGCTTGAGGACCATTATTTTGGAGCAATACCCTCCCGTGTCGAAGCTTTCATGCTCGACCTCGAGATTGAAAGCCACCGCCTGGGCATTCCCGTTCGCACGCGTCACAACGAGGTGGCTCCCAACCAGTTTGAGCTCGCTCCCATTTTTGAAGAAACCAACCTGGCCAACGACCACAACATGTTGCTGATGTCACTAATCAGCGAGGTAGCTCGTCGACACAATTTCCGCGTTCTGCTCCACGAAAAGCCATTTGCCGGAATCAACGGCTCGGGCAAACACAACAACTGGAGCCTCGGAACCGACACCGGAACGCTGCTATTCGCGCCCGGCAAGACCCAGGAAGACAACCTGCGGTTCATCACCTTCGTATCTATCGCTATGGCGGCCGTTTATCGCCATAACGCGCTCCTCAAAGCCTCAATCATGTCGGCCACAAACGGCCACCGGCTTGGCGCAAACGAAGCTCCCCCGGCAATTATATCCATCTTCACCGGTTCACGACTCGCAGCCGTCATCGACGGGATTATCTCCAGCAACAGCGAGGACCTACTCCAACTCTCAAAGAAACAGGAAGTCAACCTCGACATTGCATCTATCCCCGACATCATGATTGACAACACCGACCGCAACCGAACATCGCCGTTCGCCTTCACCGGCAACCGATTCGAGTTCCGCGCCGTCGGTTCAAGCGCCAACTGCGGCTCGGCCATGATTGCGCTCAACACCGCCGTCGCCGAGCAGATGCAGCGATTCCACGGCTTGGTTGAGACACGCATAGCCAACGGCGAAGACCTTCACCACGCTATTCTCGCCGTTGTCAAAGAATTCCTAATCGAGTCACAGCCAATCCACTTTGACGGAAACGGATACAGCGACGAGTGGAAAGCCGAGGCACGACGCCGCGGTCTTGACTGCGAAACCAACATTCCTCGCATATTTGACGCATATCTAAGCAAATCGTCGGTCGAAATGTTCACCTCCACCGGCGTTATGACAAAAGTTGAGCTCGAAGCCCGCAACGAGGTGAAGTGGGAAATGTACACCAAGAAAATCCAGATTGAGGCCCGCGTTCTGGGCGATTTGGCCATCAATCACATCATCCCGGTTGCAACCCGCTACCAGTCGATTTTGCTTGACAACGTCTTCAAACTCAAAACAATCTTTGAGGGCGAAAAAGGTGCTGAACTGGCACAGCCCGAGGTTGCTACAATCGAATCCCTTGCCAAGCACATCAAGGTTATCCGCTCTGAAGTGGCCCGCATGGTCGATGCCCGTCGTGAAGCAAACCGCATAACATCCGAGCGCGAGAAAGCTATCGCCTATCACGACACCGTTGCCCCGTGCATGGATGTTATCCGCTATCATATCGACAAACTCGAGCTGATGGTCGACAACGAGATGTGGCCTCTTCCCAAGTATCGCGAACTTCTGTTTATACGCTAATATTCAACAATCTACAATCTTAATATACACAAATGGAGCAACTTAAACATGAGTGTGGCATTGCACTCATCCGTCTGCTCAAGCCGTTAAGCTATTATCGCGAAAAATACGGCACTTACAGCTATGGAATCAACAAGCTATACTTGTTGATGGAAAAGCAACACAATCGCGGCCAGGAAGGCGCGGGGCTTGGCGTTGTCAAGCTCCACGCCACCCCCGGCGACGAGTATGTCTACCGCGAAAGAGCCCTCGGCTCGGGTGCCATAACCGAAATTTTCGACCGCGTTCGACAGCAAGTGACCGCCTACAACCTCTCGGCTCATCCAATCCACGAAGTTGAACGTGAGGCCCCTTTTATCGGCGAGCTTTACATGGGTCACCTGCGTTACAGCACCACCGGCCGCTCGGGAATGAACTATATCCATCCATTCCTGCGCCGCAACAACTGGCGCTCACGCAACCTTATGCTATGCGGCAATTTCAACATGACCAACGTCGAGACCCTCTACGATGCAATCGTATCCCGAGGCCAGCACCCGAGGCTGTACAGCGACACCATCATGCTGCTTGAACAGCTGGGTTATGCCCTCGACAAAGAGAACCACAGGCTATACCGCAGCATGCGCGACTCGCTGACCGAACCGGCACTGTCGCGCGCCATCGAGTATAACATTGACATTGAGCGGGTTCTGAAATCCACTGCACCGGGATGGGATGGCGGATATGTTATCTGCGGAACAACCGGCTCGGGCGACATGTTTGCCCTGCGCGACCGCCACGGCATCCGCCCGGCGTTCTACTATCAAGACGATGAGGTAGTGGTAGTTGCCTCCGAGCGGCCCGTCATCGCGACCGTGTTTAACGTAACGCCCGACGCCGTCACCGAGCTTGACCCGGGTAAAGCGGTCATTATCAACAAGCGAGGCGAGACATCGGTCAAAACTATCCTTCTGCCGGGCAACAACTCCCGTTGCTCCTTTGAACGCGTCTACTTCTCCCGTGGCAGTGACGCCGACATCTATCGCGAACGCAAACAGCTGGGTATGAACCTTGTACCCGACGTGCTTAAAGCTATCGACGACGATATTGACAACACGGTATTCTCTTTCATACCCAATACCGCCGAAGTTGCATTCATGGGGCTTCATGAAGGGCTTGAGGCCGTTCTTGAAGAACGGAAAATGCAGGAGATTCAGGAGCTATGCAACCCCGACAAACCGTCTAAGCTGCTCCCCTCGCGTTTGCGTGAAATTATGCAGAGTCATGTGCGAGTGGAAAAGGTTGTTATTAAGGATATTAAGCTAAGGACCTTCATTGCCGAGGGCGAATCGCGCAACGACCTCGCCGCCCATGTCTACGACATCACCTACGGCACTATCCGCCAGGGAGTTGACACGCTTGCCGTCATCGACGACTCGATTGTTCGCGGCACCACTCTGCGACAATCAATCCTGGCCATGTTGGGGCGTCTCAAGCCGCGTCATGTTGTAGTTATAAGTTCCTCGCCACAAGTGCGTTACCCCGACTGTTATGGCATTGATATGTCGCGCATGGCCGAGTTTGTTGCGTTCCGCGCCGCCGTTGCGCTGCTCCAGGAAACAGGCCGCGAGGATGTTCTTACCCACACCTACAACCGTTGTGTCGCTATGCGCGACCTCCCCGACGACCGGCTCGAAAATTGCGTCAAGGCAATCTATGAACCGTTCACCGAGGAGGAAATTTCTCGCAAAATCGCTCAATTGCTCACCCCCGAGGGGTACGAGCCGCGCGTGACCATCATTTATCAAAGCCTCCAAGGCCTGCACAAAGCCATTCCGGGATGTCCCGGCGACTGGTACTTTTCGGGCGACTACCCCACTCCGGGCGGCATTCGCCTTGTCAATCAGGCATTTATAAACTATTACGAAGGGAACGCCGACCGCCGGTAGCTCTACCGGGCGATTCTATCGGGCTATTTATCTTTCTTCTTTTCAAGCTGGCGCGACAACGCTTCGAGACAAAGGTCTACAGCCTCCTCAAAGGTGTCGGCAGTCTTATCGGCAACATAGTCAGGAGCCGCCGGGATTGTCACTTTGAGGATTGCCTGCTTGTTGAGCGCGGTCTCGGGCTTTACTACCTTGAGCGTCACATCTACAGCGGTGATTGCCGGATAGTGACGGGCCAGACGGTCAGCTTTACGGTTGATAAAATCGGTCAGACGAGACGTGATGTCAAAGTGGATTGCTTGAATGCGTGTTTCCATTGTTACCTCCTTTTTTGTGCACGGGGATGTGCGAGTTGATAATTATGTTGCATGTCACTTAGCGTGACGTGAGTGTATATTTGCGTTGTCGATAGCGACTCGTGCCCTAATAGACCGGCAACGGTGTTGAGACCGGCTCCGTTGTTGAGCATATCGGTGGCAAACGAGTGGCGCAACACGTGGGGAGAGAGACGGCGGGCATGAACTCCGGCATCGCTTAGGCGACGGTGAATAACCCTGTATACCAAGCTGCGATAGAGAGGTTTACCGTCAGTTCTAACCAGTAACGGGTCATCTGGCATAGCAGTGCCGAACACCTCTTGTCTCACTGTCAGATAGCTGTCAATCGCCCGGCCTAACGCCGGCCCGAACGGGACTATTCTATGTTTATTACGCTTACCGAGCACTTTTAGTTCACCGGCCTTGAGGTCGATATCTCTAATCCGGAGGCTAATCAGCTCACTTTCACGTATTCCGGTGCTATAAAAAATATCTACCATCAGCGAATCGCGTATGGCGATGAAATCGTCGCCATAATCAGCGGCGTTATCGAGAACGGCGGCAGTCTCGGCAGGGTCGATGAATACCGGGAGCGTACGATTCAGCCGGGCCGTGGTAATATCGGCAGCCGGATTCGCTTTTACTTGATTGGTTTTCAACAGGAAACGATAAAATGAACGTATTGCCTGCAGATGACGGCGCACGGTTGCCCGCGAGCGCGAATTGGCTGTAAGCGAGGCTATATAAACGCGAATATCGGCGGCCGTAACTAACGCCGGGTCAAACTCTTCAGGGGAAATTTCGGCGTTGCGCGACAAATACTCAATCCACGCTTTCAAATCACGGCGGTAGGCGTCGACCGTGGCGGCCGACAGCGCCTGCTCGGCGGTGATATAGTTCAGATAGCGCTCCAGTATTGTCATAATTTACGCCCTATTTGTTTTCTTCGTTGGCAAGTTACCATAAAATCCCCAAAGCGCCAAACATTCTGCATCTGTTTTACAACAGTTTTTTATCCCGGCCGGTGACGGAATGAGGGTTCAGAAGCGCACGCCGACAGTGGCAAGAATCGATTCGTAGGTGTTGAGAAAGGTAAAGTTACGGGTAGTGTAGAGATACAAGTCGAAGCGCCCTTGCACCGAAACAAACATTTGCCTGTGATTGTATACCATTGAGGCTAAGCCGCTAAGGTTCGCGCCAAAAAGACTGCGACGCCCGTCGGTCGAGTCTTCGTAACTGTGTTTGTACCCGACGGCCGGCATTACCGTCAGGTTAAGTAGCCACTGCCGTGGAGCCAACACCCAGTTGTGGGCATAACCGCCAAGAAGATAGTAATCCCGGTAGTGAAAATTGTATTGCGATGACAATTTAGGCAAGAATGCGAGCATCTCGGGCGGCAATCCGGCAAAATCCATTTCAATCTCCTGGGTGGTTGTGCTGAGACCGGCAATCCACGTGCCGGCACTCTTAAGCTGATATTTTGAAAAACAATAGGCTGCGGCGTGGGAATACCTATTGTGATTAAAGAAATAGAACACTTTGGCCGTCAGCGTATTATTGGATATATTATCGAACGGCACATCAATCAGCGCCCCGTTTTTGTACTCCCCGAACCTGAGGATGCGGGCATTCCCCTTCACGCTGCTTTTGAGAATGTCACCCGAAAATCGGGCGCAAGTGAAGTTGAAATTAAACTCATTGCGGGTGTTTGGTTTCCCAATGAACTGATTGGCATTAAACATATAGCCGACACTGACCGCCATGAAACTGATGTAACCGCCAACGTTGGCATTGAGGTCAGACATCATTGACAAGCGCGTGCGGTCATTGAAAATCATCGCGTAATTGTTTGCCCTATTGAGATTTTTGAAAGAGAGCTTCCAGTTTTTGCCGGTCCCCTGAACGTAGGTTGTATCATACGTGTTAAACACATCGTTACCCCAGTTGTAGACTTTCAGAGCAAAGCGCGGGAAAGCCGGATAGTCAACCTCGGGGTCGTTAATATGGAATCCATTATCAATCAACTGTTTAATCCAGCGGGTAGATGACTTTTTATTGGCCTCGTTCTCTATACCGGCAATAATTGAGTCAACCCGCGTCTCGATTTTCTCAACAACCACAGTTTCAACCGAATCGACATATTCAAAAACACTGTCAATCTCATCAACAGCAACAGCCGTCGACGCAACTGACAAAGCAATGCAAACGAATATGTAACGCAACGATTTAAACATGACCGACAAAATTAGCAAAAATCCCGCTAAGAAACGACATCTTGGGGGAAGATAAAAATCATTTGGAACGGTTGAACAGGCGGTTAAGGATGTCGCGCTGGATGGTGCTGCCGGCAATCGCGCCGATAATGAGATAAACGGCCCCGCCAGCCAGCAGCATGATTGCGGCGAGCAGAAGCGGCGACATTGTTTCTATCAGAGAACCAACAAAATACATGACAATCATCGCGGCGGCAGTCATCATAACATACGGGATAGAATGTGCAAGATACTCGCCAACCGAATGTCCTGATATTCGCGATGTTATAACAAGGGTTACTATCCATGTTACCACCGAGGCTGCGAGCTGACCATAGAGGAGTATTTCAAGCCCCAAAACGGGATTTTCAACATTGGAAAGGCCTATAAACGGGAGTGTTGCGACAATGGCAATGGCCGCAACGACGTCGCGCACCACCTCGGTAACAACAATCAGTCGGGCCTTACCCAAAGCAAGGATGTAGTTGTTGTACAAGCCTTGAAATATGGTGAATACGCCCCGAGCAAGAAGTATCTGGAACATGACAATAGACGCGTCCCATTTAGTACCGAAAAGAGCGTGAAACAGCGGAGTGGCAATCATGGCGAGGAGCCCCATCGCCGGGAATGTAACGTAGGCCGTAAAGCGGTTCATCTTGGTTGTAACACGCCGAAATTCCGCAATATTATCCTGCACACTTGACAGCACCGGGAGGAACGAAGATGTCAACACCTGTGACAGAGACATCACGCCCATCTTGCTCCACTTGTCGGACTGGGTGTAGTAGCCCAGCGGGGCCAACCCTACCAAATGGCCGATGAAGAAAGAGTAGATTGTCTGAAAAACGGTATTCAAAAACGAGCTTACCATGACGCCACTGCCAACGTTGAAGAATCCGGCCAAAATTTTCCATGAAAACATCCACAGAGGCCGCCAACCGGAGTAAATCCACAGCAGAATCGATTTTGTTGCACCGAGCGAAATCGTTTGCCACACGATAGCCCAGGCACCAAATCCGGCGAAAGCGAGAATGATGCCAACAACGGCCGCCACAACGAGACCAATCGAGTTGATAACGGCAATGGGGCGCACGTTCATCTGCTTCATCAAGCGATTAGTCTGCACAATCGCAGTCGCATTGATGATGAAAGAGATAAACATGACGCGCGACATTGGAATCAGCCTTTGGTCATTGTCGAAACACCAGGCAATCAACGGAGCGCAGAAGAAGAGGATGATGTAGATAACACAGGCGAGCGCGATATTGAACCATAAGACGGTTGAATAGTCTTCTCGCGACGGAGATTTTCGCTGAATCAGAGCCGACGAGAACCCACTGTCAATAAACAGAGAGGCGAATGCCTGAAACACCAGCATCGCCCCAACTAGCCCGAAATCTTCCTGTGAAAGCAGCCTGGCGAGGATGATACCTGTAACGGCATACAGCAACTGAGACGCAACCTTGTCGACAGCGTTCCAGGTAAGGGTTCCGGCAACCTTGCCCTTGAGCGAATCTCCCTCAACAGCCATTTAACTAATTGTTGGCAATAGGCTCTGTTTTAATGCCTACTGAGCGATTTTTAATTTCGGGATTGCCGCGGTAGTAAATTTTTGTGGAGCCTACGCCATAAATGTTCAGTTTTGAGGCAGCAGAACAGCCAACCGCACCCGTACCCCCGGCGCGCACGGTGACGTCGGAAGCTTTAAGCATATCGGCCTGAATAGTACCGGTTCCCGAGAAGTTGATTTTCAGATTGGTAGTAGTGCCGTCGGCCACGATAGTGCCGTTCCCGGTGGCGAGAGTCAATTTGACATCGGAAGCCTTAATACCGCGAATCGATAGCCTGCCGTTGCCAATAACTTTTCCCATAAATCTAACTCCTGGAACAAGCCGCAGAATCCTGACGGTAGAGTCACCAGAGTTTTCAATTTTTTCAAGCGAACTGGAATAGACCGTAACCGTAGGAATATCGGTGAGTTGGCGGTCGGCAACATCAATTTGAATCGACAAGACTCCGCTGTTGTTGGAAAACATGAGAGTGGATGCCCGCCGGGCCTCGGCAGTGAATACGGCAATACCGGCCGAATCGGGGTTGCATATATAGTCAACATTAACTCCCTGAACAACTTTAAGCGAATTGAAGTCCTTGACATCCAACTCGTAACGTTTTGTTTCGCCGGCCGTTGCAACCGAAACGGCAAAGATGGTTGCGAGAATTATTATGAGTTTTTTCATAGCGCTATATTATTTTGATTTTTAGATTGTTGTACACTTAACGCCGGGAGTATTTCGTTTTCAACCCGACAGATAATCTGCATCAGCTCGTCGCGCGTATCAGCCCGGAGCATAGCGATTCTTGTTTCGCGGAAATTGGGAATTCCTTTGAAGAGCGGGGAAGCGGCGAGGTGACGGCGTATGTGCAGGATTCCGCGATACTCGTCAATGCTGTCGATGCTTTCATTTATCTGACGACGGATGAGCGAGAACATTTCACTTTGGGTAATCGGATTTGTATCAACTGAATTGTTGACGCAACGGTGCATTTCACGGAAAATCCATGGCGCCCCAATCGCCGCACGGCCAACCATGACACCGTCAACGCCATAGCAGTCGAAAGCGTCGCGCGCTTTTTCTCCGGATGTGATGTCGCCGTTACCAATAAGCGGAATTTTCAGCCTCGGGTTTTCTTTAATCCTCGCTATCATTTCCCAGTTGGCCTGGCCGGTGTACATCTGGGAGCGCGTACGCCCGTGAACCGTCAGCGCTGCAATTCCAACGTCTTGAAGCTGCTCGGCCAGCTGGGTGATTATAAGATTGTTACAATCCCATCCCAGGCGGGTTTTAACCGTCACCGGGAGCTTCACAGCCTTGACAACGGCAGCCGTAATCTGCAGCAACTTAGGGATATCGCGCAACATCCCGGCACCGGCTCCTTTCCCGGCAACTTTTTTCACGGGGCAACCAAAGTTAATGTCGAGAATGTCGGGCTTGGCTTCCTCAACAATCCGAGCGGCTTCGACCATAGAGTCAACATCGCGGCCATAAATCTGGATTGCCACCGGGCGCTCGGCGTCGTTGATAGTCAGCTTACGCGTTGTCGAGTTGATGTTACGAATCAGAGCGTCGGCCGATACAAACTCGGTGTAGACCATATCGGCACCCTGTTCCCGACAAATAAGCCGGAAACTACGGTCGGTCACGTCTTCCATCGGAGCCAGCATGACAGGCCGAGGGCCAAGATCCAATTCTCCAATTTTCATAAAGATTGCTGCTTTGAGTGCAAAGATAATACAAATATCGGAAAAATTGCAGTTGAATCTTATTGAGGGTCGATTGTGGGAGCGATGAATGCCAGATGACGGCGGGCGCGAGTAGTCGCGGTGTACAACCATCGGTAGAAATCCATCCCCATTGCATCAAGGGGAATATAACTCATATCAACGTATACGTCGCTCCATTGGCCGCCCTGGGCTTTGTGGCAGGTTACCGCATATCCATACTTGACTTGCAACGCGTTGATATATGGGTCCTGGCGCATGGCTCGCCTCATTGCCGACTCGGAACGTGCGGCATTTGCTTCGCTCTGCGGGTCATCAATCCGAGCCTGCAGAAGAGCTGTTGTTTCTTCACGGGTCATTGCAGTAGAATCGGATGTCAGCGGATTGAGTATTATTTTACATTCGAGAGAGATATCGCGGTCGGGCAACGACAGAATGACGTCGGCAAATCGGAATCCGTACTTATCCTCGGTGTCGATGATGCGGTCGACGACGGCAAAATCGCCGTTTGCGATAAAATCGAGGCCTTTTATTTTCGAGCTCCAGTGATAATTGTTTTTTGCAACAAGCAACCGGTCGCCCTTGACAAGCATTTCGGTGTAGTCGAGTATTGATTTCCGGATTGCGAGATTGAAGCCGGTTGCCCGCTTGTTGGAGCGTGTGATGAGGATAGTGTCGGCAATGCCAACGCTTGAATAGGAGGATTGAATAGCGTCGGGGAGGTCGGTCGTATCGACGGCGCTGACGTCGCTGAATTTTCCGATGAACAATTTGGGCGTGGGTAGCGGGTCGAGCAGCATAGCGCGCCGCAACCACGTGGCATTGTGCAGAATACCGGAGCGATTGTTTTGTCGCACGACATCGGTCATCACGGCGCGCGAGACTTTCAGGCCAAAATTCTTGAGCACCTGCGTATCCATTGCCGGGGAAGCGGTGCATCCAACCGGGGGGAGCTGTGCCGTATCGCCCAGGAGAATTAGTTTACACTCGTCGGCGGCAAAACAGAATGTCATCAGGTCGTGGAGCAGCGAGGAGCCGTTTTCGCCCGGGTCGGCACCAATCATCGAAGCTTCGTCGACGATAAATATCGTTCCGGGGGTAGAATTGACCACGAGATTGAGATTTCCGGCGACGTCGGAATGATATATCCGCCGATGAATTGTGTAGGCAGGTTTGGCGGCCATTGCGCTGAAAACTTTCGCGGCGCGCCCTGTGGGTGCCATGAGCACGGTTGGAGTGTTGATTGCGGCCAACGCCTTGACCAGCGCGGCGATTAAAGATGTTTTTCCCGTGCCGGCGTAACCATTCAGCAGAAACACCGCTTCGCCCGACCGAGCCGCAGAACAGAATCTGACGAGCGCGTCTCCGATAGCTCGCTGCTGTGCAGTAGGCGTATACCGGAGCCGGTCATAAAATATTTCGCTGAGCCTGGATGTACTCACATGGTTATAGATTAGGCAGTTATGTAAAAAAAGAATGAGTAAAGTAATCCGAAGATTAGCGTTTACTCATTCTCCTCTCTCCTCTGCGGTATGGACGGGACTCGAACCCGCGACCCCCTGCGTGACAGGCAGGTATTCTAACCAGCTGAACTACCACACCAATTGCCCGAGGATTTCCTCAATTGCGATGCAAAGGTACGGCGGTTTTTTGAATCGTGCAAATATTTCATGGTATTTTTTCAAAAAAAAGCCAAATTACGACATTTAGACCACAAATTCCCCCTAAAGAGAACAAATGTTTTGTAAATTTATGGGGGTAAAATATGGATAATGTTGGTTAATTTTGCGGTTGTAATTGCGACGGATGCAACGAGGATTTAACCGACCCGTGAGAACTATCGCAAACAAATAGGAGCAAAAAAGATTTTTAACCGAACGTTAAATCACACAACTATATGATTTTCAAAAGAATACTAAAACAATCGATTTTAATAGCCCTGCTTGTCGGCGCAAATCAGAATTTGCCGGCAGCAGAGCCGGTGACCTTGGATTCCTGCCGGTCGCTTGCACTGACCCACAACAAGCAACTGCAGATAGGCCGCGAGCGAATCAACAAGGCCCGTTACCAGCGTCAGGAGGCATTTGCGGTTTATCTTCCGTCGATAGATTTTTCGGGAGGATATGTGTACAATCAAAAGAATCTGTCGATATTTGATTCAGACCAGCTGCTGCCTGTAAAGGAATTTGACTTGCAAACTCAGAGCTATCAATTCAACGTTGTGAAAAATCCGATGACCGGGGAGCCGATTATGACTCCCGACGGACAATACATACCAAGCCAGGTGGCGCTGATACCCAAGGAAGCGATGGAATTTGACATCCATAACGTCTTTTTTGGCGCAATAACACTGACCCAGCCGGTTTATATGGGCGGGAAAATCGTTGCCATGAACCGGATAACCCGCTATGCCGAGGAGCTTGCAAACGCGATGAGCAACAGCGAGGCCGAAAATATCATTTATGCCGTTGACGCAGCCTATTGGCAGGTTGTATCGCTAAAAGCAAAAAAGGAGCTGGCCGAGAGTTATGTGGCGTTGCTTGACACACTGCGGAGCAATGTCAAGCTAATGGTTGCCGAGGGAGTAGCTACCCAAAGCGATTTGCTCAGCGTTGAGGTAAAATACAACGAGGCCGAGGTTGACCTGACGAAAGTAGAGAACGGGTTAGTGCTGTCGCGTATGGCACTCGCCCAGATATGCGGGCAGCCTATAAACACGGTTCTGACCTTGAAGGATGAAGGGATAAACGACATAGGGATTAGCGACGCAGTTGCAACATCCTACGACATCAACGACGTTTATGCACGACGTCAAGACTTGGAGTCGCTGAGGCTCGGGGTGAAGATAATGGAGCAAAAAGCTCGTGTTGAGCTTGCGTCAATGCTGCCCAACGTGGTTTTGATTGGCAGCTATTCATTCTCCAACCCGAATATGTTCAACGGATTCAAAAACCGATTTAACGGGGCGTTTTCGGTTGGAGCAATGGTAACAATTCCAATCTGGCACTGGGGCGGAAACTACAACAAGTATCGCGCGGCAAAAACGCAGGCGAAGATAACGGGAATGGAGCTTGATGACGCCCGTGACAAGGTAGAGCTTCAGGTAAGCCAGGCAGCATTCAAGGCTCGCGAGGCGGTGAAGGCATATAACATGACCCTGGGTAATGTAGAGAGCGCACAGTCTAATCTGGACCATGCCCGTTACGGGTTTGCCGAGGGTGTGATGACGTCACAAAATGTAATGGAGGCCCAGACCGCATGGTTGAAAGCCCACAGCGAAAAGATAGATGCAATGATAGATGTCAAGCTATGCGATGTTTACCTGTCGAAAGTTCTTGGCACATTACAACGATAACCACAAAAATTCTAACATAATCATGACACAAGAGAATAAATCCAAAACACGAGAGGAGCGAGTTCTTGCCATAGCACTCGCAGGCGTTTTTGCAGCCGTAGTTATAATGTCGATAATCGGCTTTCTGTTTCTCAACAAACCGGCAGAGATAATAGAGGGGCAAGCCGACGCAACATCGGTCAGAATATCGGGCATGCTTCCGGGGCGAGTTGCCAGGCTGATGGTACATGAGGGGGATACGGTCCACGCAGGAGATACGCTGGTACAGATTCATTCGTCGGTGGCCGAGGCCAAACTGATGCAGGCCGAGGCGATGCAAAATGTAGCAACGGCCCAAAACCGTAAAGTTGACGCGGGCACACGCAAGCAAATAATCGAGGGCGCAGCCGACCTTGTAGCCCAGGCAACCGCCGCCCGAGAGATAGCCGAGAAGACCTATCAGCGCATGGAGAGTCTCTATGAAAAGGGTGTTATCAGCGAACAGAAACGCGACGAGGCCCGCGCCGCCTACGAGGCCTCAATGGCCGGCGAGAAAGCGGCCCGGAGTCAACACGACCTGGCAGTAGCCGGCGCACAGAGCGAAGACAAACAGAGTGCCGTGGCGATGGTAAACGCGGCACGAGGGAGTGTTCGCGAGGTGGAAAGTGTTCTTGAGGACCAATATCTCATAGCGCCGTGTGACGGCGTAATCGACCAGGTTTATCCCAACGAGGGAGAGCTTGTTTCACTTGGGTCGCCGATAATGTCACTCCTGAAAGCAGATGACAAATGGGTGACGTTCAACGTTCGCGAAGAGATGCTTTCAGAGCTCAAAGTCGGGACAGAGATAACAGTCAAGGTTCCGGCGTTCAAGGGGAAAGAGATTAAATGCAAAGTATTCTATATTAAGGATATGGGCACATACGCGACCTGGCGTGCCACGAAAGCTACCGGAGACTGGGACAGCCGCACATTTGAGATTAAAGCCCGCCCGGTAGAACGTCAGCCCGACCTCCGCCCGGGGATGACCGTAATACTCCAAAAAGATTGAACCAGGCTACAAATTGGTGTCGATGAAGATTCTGTATGCATCCATAAAACGCGAGCTGAGGGTGCTCGTATCCAGGCCATTATATCTGATAATGATGATAGTGGTGCCCATCGCCGTATCGTTGTTTCTGATAGACTTGATGAGAGACGGATTGCCGCTGCAAACACCGGTTGGGCTGGTAGACCTGGACCATTCGTCACTATCCCGGCGCATGGTGAGAAATCTCGACAGCTCGGAGTTGATACGTGTTGTATCGGATGACGATGGGGTTCATGAGGCGATGAACCGGATAAAATCGGGAGAGATATACGGTTTTTTCTACATTCCGTCAAACTTTGAACAAGAGACGCTTGCGGGGAAGTCGCCGACGCTATCGTTTTACAGCAATATGACCTACATGATACCGGGGACATTGTCGTTCAAAGGATTTAAGACGACGGCAGTCACCACAACCGCGGGGATAGTGTCGGCCAAACTTACGGCAACGGGAGTAGAGCCGGGGGTTGTAGGTTCATTGCTGCAGCCGGTTGTTGTTCAGGACCATCCAATAGGTAATCCGTGGCTCAGCTATGCCATTTATCTGTGCAACTCTTTCATCCCGGGGGTTATAGGTCTGCTTGTAATGATGATTACCGTGTTCACGATTATGAGTGAGATAAAGAACGGGACATCAATCGGGTGGCTGTCGACCGCGGGCGATTCGATGATTGTAGCACTCGCGGGAAAGTTGTTACCCCATACGGTAATATTTACAGCCGTTGGATGGTGTTGCCAGGCAATAATGTTCAGATTCAACCATTATCCGCTAAATTGCCCCGAATGGCATATTATGATAGCGATGATGCTGCTTGTAATGGCCAGCCAGGCGTTTGCGGTATTTATCTGCGAGTTGGTGCCGAATTTCCGTCTTGCGCTATCGGGAGTCTCCCTGATAGGGATTCTCAGCTTTTCGATAGCGGCATTCTCGTTTCCGGTAGAAAGCATGTATGGAGCAATAGGCGTGTTCAACTACATATTGCCGGTTCGCTGGTATTTTCTGATTTATATAGACCAGGCTCTGAACGGCATCGACCTATTCTATTCCCGGTTTTATTACATCGCGTTGCTGGTATTTTTGCTTGTTCCACTGACGGGGCTCGGCCGGCTGCGCACAATCAGCCGTGACCCGGTTTACCTAACATAAAGAGACGAAGCTATGTTGCGATATATAACAGAGTGGTTTAAAAGCCTGTATTCCGTTTGGCGAAGAGAGTTCACGCTTGTGTTTAAAGATGTTGGCGTGCTAATCTTTTTTCTTTTTCTGCCAACGGTTTATCCTATTATCTATACCCTGATATATAATCCGGAGATTGTTGTAGAGCTGCCGGTTGTAGTTGTGGACCACTGTGCAACGACGCGGTCGCGAGAGTTTATCAGAGAGGTAGATGCGACCCAGGCGATAGATATAACGGGTCGCGCGGCATCGCTGAGCGAAGCCCGTGAGGCGATGAACGAGCATAAGGTTTATGCCATCATGGAGATACCGAGTGATTTTGACCGGCAGATAGGTCGCGGCGAGCAAGCTGTAATCCCGGTGTACTATGACATGGGGCTTCTGTTGCGTTACCGAACTATATTGATGGCACTGTCGGACTTGCAGATAGCCGTCGGGGCACAATTGCGCGGAGAGGTATTGGAGAATATAGGTCTGCCGGCCGAGGGGATGTCGGAGACCCCTATCAACAGCGAGGCCGAATTTCTCGGCGACCGCACACAGGGCTTTGCATCGTTTGTCATTCCGGGTATTCTGATACTGATACTCCAACAAAGTCTTGTATTGGGTATAGCAATGCTCTCGGGTGGCAGCGCCGAACGCCGCCGACGCAATATGGGATATGACCCGATGGAGATTGACGCTCCTCCAACGGCCACATTGATAGGCAAAACGCTGTGCTATACTGTAATCTACCTGCCAATGGTGCTGTATCTGTTTATCGGCGTTCCGCATATATTCTCGCTGCCCCACGACGGTGACTATGTTCATTATCTTTTGTTTATTCTGCCACTGATAACGGCGTCATCTTTTATGGGGATAATGCTCGGAACATTGATTAAGGAGCGGGAGAGCTCGCTGATAGTGCTTGTGTTCACGTCGGTAATATTCATTTTTCTCAGCGGCCTGACGTGGCCCCGATATGGGATGTCGCCATTCTGGCGCGCCGTGGGGGGATTGGTTCCGGCGACCTGGGGCGTTCAGGGATTTACGCGCATGAATTCCAACGGTGCGACGCTTGGGCAAGAGAGTGAGTCATATATCGCATTGTGGTGCCTGACAGCGTTTTACTTTGTCATATCATATCTGATAGTCAGATACCGTCGCGCCAGGCAGCGCCGCCTGCAATGGGCCGTCAAACAATCGGAACAATGAGCGAACGTCATCTTTACATATCGGATATGGATGGAACGCTGCTGGGCACTGACAGCCTTGTCTCGCCGCGCACGGCGTCGATATTGAGCGAACTGAGCCGCCGCGGAGTGCTGTTTACGGTTGCCACGGCGCGCACTCCGGCCACAGTAGAGCCGTTGCTTGCCGACGTCGAGAGTACCGTGCCGGCTATCGTAATGACCGGCGCCGCGCTATGGGACCGGGTGACTCAAAGTTATATCGAGCCCCATTTTATTGACGACCGGGAGATAGAACGTATTCTCCAGGCGTGTCAACGACATGGTATCACCCCGCTGATTTATACACTGACGGCCGACGACAAAACGATAGATGTGTATTGCCCCGGGGCGCTCGACGCCGGCCAACAACAGTTTGTCGACGAGCGCTCGTCATTCAGATTGAAGCGTTTTCATCTGAGCACACCACTGCCGACCGAGAGCAGAGCCCGCGTTGTTCTGATTTACATTTTGGGGGCAATGGCAGAGGTTGAAAAATTGGCGGCAGAAATTGACCAAGACTGCAACTGCTCCATATCCGTGTATGCCGATATTTTTGATTCCACTCGCAGTAACCTTGAGATTTTTGCCCCGGGGGTATCAAAAGCGGCCGGTATAAAACGGCTTATCGAAATTACGGGGGCGACAGGCACAACCGTTTTTGGCGACAATATGAATGACCTGTCGATGATGGCAGTTTCGGACCGCGCTATCGCCGTTGACAATGCCGTAGACGCGGTAAAACAGGCAGCCGACATGGTTATCGGGCCAAATACGGCCGACTCGGTAGCCAGTTTTATCGCTTCGGAGAATTGATGAACCAGGGGAGGGTTATTTCTCACGCATGTATACGGAGATTGGAGTACCCGTAAATTTCCAGTTTTCGCGTATCTTGTTCTCTAAATAACGCCTGTATGGTTCCTTTACCCACTGTGGCAGGTTGCAGAAGAAGATGAACGTTGGCACCGGCGACCCTTTCAGCATTGTTATGTATTTAATTTTGACATACTTGCCCTTGTTGGCCGGCGGCGGATAAGCCGCAATGGCGTCGAGCATGACGTTGTTCAGCTGTGAGGTAGGGATAGTTCGCTTTCGATTGTCATATACTTCAACCGCTGTTTCGAGCACTTTGTATATGCGCTGCTTGGTCAAGGCCGACCCGAAGATTATGGGGAAATCGGTAAATGGCGCAAAGCGTTCGCGAATGGCGGCTTCAAAATGTTGAATTGCCTCCTGACTTTTATTCTCGACAAGGTCCCACTTGTTAACACAAACGACCAGGCCTTTCTTGTTGCGCTGTATAAGCGAGAATATGTTGACATCCTGGGCCTCAATGCCTCGCGTGGCGTCAATCATCAGAATACAGACGTCGCTCGCCTCAATGGCCCGAATGGAGCGTATTACCGAGTAGTATTCAATATCTTCGTTAACCTTGGTTTTCTTGCGTATACCGGCGGTGTCGACAAGATAGAAGTCGAAGCCATACTTGTTGTAGCGAGTGTATATGCTGTCGCGAGTAGTTCCGGCTATGTCGGTAACGATGTGCCGGGCCTCCCCTATGAAAGAGTTAATCAGCGATGATTTACCGGCATTGGGGCGGCCGACGATTGCAAACTTGGGTATGTTTTCAAGCTGTTCTTCCTGCGACTCGTCTTTCTGCGGCATACGTGCAACCACTTCATCGAGCAGGTCGCCCGTTCCAAAGCCGTTTATACTTGATATGGGGAACGGGTCACCCAGCCCAAGGGCATAAAACTCGGGCACGTTGTACAGCCAGTCGCTTGTATCTACTTTGTTGGCAACGAGGATTACGGGCTTGGTAGCTTTACGCAATATCTCGGCAACATGGTCGTCGAGGTCGGTAACACCGTTCATCGCGTCGACGACAAACAGAATCTCATCGGCCTGCTCTATTGCAAGATGAACCTGCTTGTTGATTTCGCCTTCAAAGATATCCTCGGAGTTCACAACCCAGCCACCGGTATCGACAACCGAAAATTCTTTGCCACACCAGTCCACTTTTCCATACTGGCGGTCGCGTGTAGTGCCGGCGGTATCGTCGACAATAGCCGTTCGAGTTTGTGTCAATCGGTTAAACAGGGTGGATTTCCCCACGTTGGGGCGCCCAACAATAGCTATCAACTGTCCCATAATCTTTCTCTTTAGGGCGCAAAGATAATCAAAAAAACCGAGATGACGAAACGAGAAAATATCGTCGCGACGCGAGAAGATGACACAGCCGCGCCGGGCGATATCGCTTGTCAAGGCAATATTCGGAGCTGCCGGGCGTTATGTAATTGAAGCAATATTTCGTTGAACATGAAGAAGATTCTATATGTAATTCTCATCGCGATGGGCGTACTGGCTGAATCGTGCATTGAAGACGGCATTTCAACATCGCCGTCAGACCAGCCTGTATTCTCGGTAGATACGCTCAATCTCGGCACACTATTCACAACGCAGGCATCGCCCACGTTCTCTTTTGTTGTCTATAATCGCCACGACAAGGTGATGAACATCAGCGACATATCAATGCGCAACGGAACGGTGTTTCGTGTCAATGTAGACGGCGTGGCCGGCCATCGTTTTTCCAATGTTGAAATTCGCCCCAATGATTCAATTTTTGTGTTTGTCGAGGCCACGCTGCCAGAGGCGGGGCAGCCGCTACCGGTCACCGTAGACGATTATCTTGATTTTGTAACCAACGGGGTAACGCGGTCGGTTGTCATCAGTGCAACGGGGCAGGATGTAAAACAACTGAAAGGTTTTGTGGTAGACACTGACATGACGTTTGACAATACTCTCCCCTATCAGATTTATGACTCCCTCGTGGTTAAGGAGGGGGCAACCCTGACTCTCACCGAGGGAACTAAATTGCATTTCCATGACAAAGCGAGCCTGAAAATCCACGGAACGTTGCGTTCAATGGGAAGCGCAGAAAAACCGGTTGAAATGCTTGGCGACCGCATAGATAACGTTGTGGGTTCCATACCTTTTGACCTGATGGCGTCGCAGTGGGAAGGGGTTGAATTTCATCCTGGCTCAAAGGATAATTACCTGCAATACACGTGCGTTCGCAACACGGTCAACGGGGTGATAGTTGATTCGCTCGGAGTTGACACCACGCCCGGGGTGGTGCTGGTCAACTGCCGCCTGCGCAACTCGGCCGGCTATTCCCTCATATCGATTCATTCACACATCGAGGCCGTCGGCTGTGAAATAGCCGACGCGGCGGCGGGCGTTGTAGGATTATATGGCGGATACAACATTTTCAACCACTGTACATTTGCCAATTATTATCTTTTTACGGCAGTCGGCGGGCCAACCATTACACTCAATTACCTGTTCCCCGACAAGGATGACGATGGCTCGGGAATGCCTTTTATGACGGCGCGATTCACAAACTCAATCATATATGACGGTCTGGGCCGGCAGGATATAAGCCACGGGGACCTTGCCGGAAGCGACGTGATATTCAATCATTGTCTTTTCAAAAGCGCAGGCGATGACGACGAGCATTTTTTGAACTGTCTTTGGGATACCGACCCGCTGTTTTTCACCGTTCGCAATGACTATATTTTCGATTATCGCGTTCAGGAGGATTCTCCGGCGATAGATGCCGCCGACCCGTTGTTGACCGACCCTCGCACGGCTGTCGACTGGTATAATGTGCCCCGCATTGCCACCCTCGGAGCTTACCAATATACCCCTGCCGAACAGCCCGACTGACCGGGATGTCTAAACAAATTCCACCCTGAGGCTGTTATAGAGAAAACAAAACTATTACAGCTATGAAAAAGATTGTATTAATGATGATGGTGCTGATAGGAAGCACCGCATTGGTGGCTTGCGACAACGATGACGACAATAATGCCTTTGACCAAAAGTATGTAACGTTCACCCGCGCTCTGCAAAGCCGATTCCCCGAGGCTAAAGATATTACGTGGGATATTGAAGGGATATATCACGTTGCCGATTTTAACGTAGGCCATGCTGAAATGGAAGCCTGGTATAACGGCGACGTGCAGTGGGTAATGACAAAAACCGATTTGGATTCAAATTTGCTAAGTGTGGATGCCGATGTGGCTCAATCTTTTACCCTTGGCGACTATGGCAGCTGGGATATAGAAGAAATCAGCTATTATGAGCGTCGCGACGGAGATTTCTATCTGTTTGAGGTTGAACATAAGAATCTGCCTGAAATGCTTCTGTTTTACGCGACCGACGGGACTCTGCTCAAATCTGTTCCCGACCTGCCCGGTTATGAGATTACTCCCGACACCCAGTCGCTGTAAAATCGCACCTCAAGATTCCACTTTTTGGTAAAATCGGGCAAGAAAATGCCACTTGCTATCGGATTTATCACGGGGATTGTGTACCTTTGTAAATTAATCTCAAAGAGTTTGATTTGCAATGGTTCAACAATCCCCATATAATCTGACAGCCGAGGAGGAAGAGCGCCTGATAAACGCCGAATTTCGCGCCATGCTCGATTGCTATCTGGCAAGCAACCACCGAAAGAAGGTGGAAATCATCGAGCGAGCGTTCTTCTTTGCCCGTGAAGCGCACAAGGGTATCCGCCGCCGCTCCGGCGAACCATATATCCTGCATCCAATCGCCGTGGCAAATATATGCTGCAGCGAGATTGGGCTGGGGTCGACCTCGATATGCGCCGCCCTGCTTCACGACGTTGTGGAGGACACAGACTATACCGTAGAGGATATTGAACAGCATTTTGGCAAAAAGATAGCTCAGATTGTATCGGGCCTTACCAAAATATCGGGCGGAATTTTTGGCGACCGAGCATCGGCCCAGGCTGAAAATTTCCGCAAGCTGCTACTAACCATGAGCGAGGATATCCGAGTGGTGCTCATAAAGATGGCCGACCGCCTTCACAATATGCGCACTCTTGGCTCCATGGCGCCCAACAAACAGTATAAAATAGCCGGCGAAACGCTGTATATCTACGCGCCGCTTGCCCACAGGTTGGGATTGTTCTCAATAAAAACCGAGCTGGAAGACCTCAGCTTTAAGTATGAGCATCCACA
Source organism: Muribaculaceae bacterium (assembly GCA_022510465.1). GTDB lineage: Bacteria > Bacteroidota > Bacteroidia > Bacteroidales > Muribaculaceae > HGM05190. The sequence continues at coordinate 5,306 of JAFLTJ010000020.1, read as the reverse complement.
AGAGTATGAACGCATTACGAAGCTTATCAAGGAGTCGGAATCGCGCCGTACATCGGTATACAACAATTTCTCGGAGCCTATTTTGGAACAGCTCAAACGAATGGGATTGACGTTTGAAGCGAAAGCCCGTCTGAAATCGGTTTACTCGATATGGCGGAAGATGCAAACCAAGCAGGTCCCCTTTGAGGAGGTTTATGACCTCTATGCCATGAGAATCATTTTTGACTGTGACGACCAGGCTGCCGAGAAAAACATCTGCTGGAACATCTACTCGGTTATCACCGACCTGTATCGCCTGCACCCCGACCGCACTCGCGACTGGATAAGCATTCCCAAAGCCAACGGATATCAAGCTCTACACCTGACGGTTATGGGCCCCGACGGCAATTGGATTGAGGTGCAGATTCGCTCCCGACGCATGGATGAGATTGCCGAGAAAGGATTTGCCGCCCACTGGAAATACAAGATTGGCGAAGGGGATGAAGAGAGCGAGCTGAACGTGTGGCTCAGAACCATTAAAGATATTCTTGACGACCCCAATCCAAATGCAATTGATTTCCTTGATACGCTTAAACTGAATCTGTTTGCATCAGAAATTGTTGTGTTTACACCCAAAGGGGAGCTCCTGACGCTGCCCAACGGCGCCACCGTTCTTGACCTCGCTTTTGAGCTTCACAGCTGGCTCGGAACCCATTGCATCGCCGGCAAAGTAAACCACAAATTGGTGCCGCTGAGTCACCGGCTGAACAGCGGCGACCAGGTTGAAGTCCTGACATCGCAGACCCAAACGCCTAAAGCCGAATGGATTAACCACTTGGCAACCGCAAAAGGGAAAACCCGGCTACGGCAAGCCCTGCGCCGCGAACGGCAACCGTTGATTGACCGGGGCCGTAAGATATTTGACGCATTTATCTCTGACAACAACATTGAGCTCAACAACGATATAATGACCAAAATTTTGGGCACATTCCACGTTGGGAATCGCGACGACCTGTTCTATCGATTAGGAAATGAGGAGATTAACATCGACCAATATATCTCACGCGGCAACGACAATGCCCGACGCTCGTTTTTCACCAAGCTGTTTCGGATTCCGGGCAAAAAGAAACGTACCGAGGCCAAACCACTCCCGCCGGTCAACCGAAAAGAACGGTACATCCTCAGGTATGACAACGACGTGCCCAATTTTGAACGCATGGATTGTTGCAGCCCCATACCCGGCGATGACGTAATGGGATTTGTAAGAACCGACAACCGGGTGGAACTGCACGCGCTGACATGCCCCAATGCCCAGGTGCTCAAAGCATCCTACGGGCAGCGCATCGTGGCTACCGAGTGGGATACGGGCGACGTCAAATTCCCGGCGCGAATCCACATTGAAGGCATCGACCGGCATGGTATTCTTCAGGAGCTTACCGCGATGATTTCCACCGGGTTAAACTTCGACATCCGAAGCCTCAACATCGAAGCCCGTGGCGAAGTGTTCACCTGCGAGCTCGCCGTAATGGTGACCAACCGCAAAGTTGTCTCCGACCTATGTGATAAAGTAAAGAAAATTTCAGGCGTCAAACGCGCCGACCGAATATAGTAAACCATGGAGCTAAAAAAAACAACCCACCGCAGCTTTACGCGCTGGCTGTTGCTCGTCGCTACAGTCGCTGTCATAGTATATTTTGTACCTACCGAGGAACGGAACCATTACACATACGAGGTAAACCGACCCTGGACCTACTCCTTGCTGACCGCCCCGTTTGACATACCCATCCACCTGGATTCAATCAGCGCCCGGGCGGCATGTGACAGTATCGACAACAATTTTGAACCAATCTACAAGCGCGACGTGGCTCTCGAAAAAAGCATTGTGGGCAATGTTGCCACACGGCTTGCCGGTGCTGCCGACATTCCCATAACCCCGACCGAGCGTAATCATCTGACCGAAGCCGTCAAAGAGATATATGAAGCCGGAGTTGTAGACCAGCAAACCTATTCCCGCATCGTCTCCCGCGAGCTGCCGATGGTCCGATTCATACACGACAACACAGCAATGTCGGTCCCCACCAACGGCTTTCTGTCGGCCCGTATGGCCTATGCCAAGCTTGACAGCATCTTTGGCAACGACGAGCGCTTTCATCGCACAATAGTGATGACCCACCTGACCGACCTGCTCCAGCCTAATATCGAGATAGACTCGGTTGAAAACCGACGTATGCTCTCCGAACTATATCAGCGCGCAACCGCCCCTATCGGCGTCATACAGCAAGGTGAACGAATCATTGACCGCGGCGATATTGTCACCATCCAGCTGGCTACAATTCTCGACACATACGAGGAGCTTGCCGGCGAACGTGGCACCGACAACCTTGTCTCGTCAAGCTACTATCCGCTGGCCGGGCAGTTGCTCTATGTCGTTCTGCTGATTGCCTCCCTTTACAGTTTCCTGTACATCTTCAGGCGCGATTACTATGACGACCCTCGCTCCATGACGCTCCTTATGCTGATTATCGTCGCCTTCACCGTTCTCTCCTTTGCCGTCGTCAAAGAAAATCCAAGCACGCTCTACATCGTTCCATTCACAATGGTGCCGATTATGACCGTCATTTTTTTGGATTCAAGAACGGCCTTTTTCTCCCACTTGATAACGGTAATGCTTGTCTCCATGGTCGCAACATTCCCCTTAGAGTTCATCATGTTGCAACTGATAGCCGGCAGCGTCGCCATCAACTCAATCAAAGAACTGTCGCGCCGCTCGCAGCTTGTCAAGACAGCTCTTTTCGTGCTGATTGCCTATCTGCTGGGATATATTGCAGTTGAAGTAATGCAAACCGGCACTGTCGACCAACTCTCCACCCGGATAATTGGTTATTTCGCCATAAACGCCGTTCTAATCTCGTTCGCCTATATTTTAGTGTTCATCATTGAAAAAATATTCGGCTTCACATCGCGTGTAACACTTGTTGAGCTCAGCGATACCAACAATCAGCTGCTGCGCGAACTCAGCGAGCAATGCCCCGGAACATTCAACCACTCCATGGCCGTGTCAAACCTCGCCGCCGCCGCCGCTCAGAAAATTGGAGCCAACGAGCTCCTCATACGTGCCGGCGCGCTGTACCACGACATCGGAAAAATCAAAAATCCGGCATTTTTCACCGAAAACCAGCACGGAGTCAACCCCCACGACGCCCTCAATCCAATGCAAAGCGCCCGCATAATCATTGACCACGTGGCCGAAGGTCTCAGAATGGCCGAACATGCCAAGCTGCCGTCGGTAATCAAGAAATTCATCAACGAACACCACGGCGCCGGAAGAGCCAAATACTTTTATATCACATACTGCAACGCTCACCCCGACGAAGAGGTCGACCCGGCTCCGTTCACCTATCCCGGCATAAACCCTCAGTCGCGCGAAACATCATTACTGATGATGGCCGACTCTATTGAGGCTGCATCCCGTTCGATGACCGACCACTCCCCCGAGGCCATTCAGGACCTTGTAAACAAAATCATTGACGGACAGATTGCCGACGGGCTTCACCGCGATTCTCCTATCTCATTCCGAGACATAAAAATAGTCAAAGAGGTATTTGCCAACCGTCTGCGAACCATGTACCACTCTCGTATATCCTACCCCGACCTCAAAAAGTCTTCTTGACAGCATCTGCTCAAAAAAACGAATCCAAATGGACCTATTCCTTTTCATAATCGGCTCGCTGCTACTCGTTGCCGGCGTTGTTGCCTCTTTCATGCCATTCAGGTGGACCGCGGCCATAGTCTGGCTTGGACTGTATCTCTCCCATCTGTCAAAGATGATATACATACCCCGAAGCCAGCTACTCTTTTGGGCAGCAGCCGCCATCTTGACCGTAGGCATAAATACACTTCTGCCGCGAGACATTTCACGGCGGCAGCACGGCCTGGCCTATATTGCCGCCGGTTCGATAGCAGGCATATTCATCGCCATCATGCTTTCGGGCGACAAAATCATTCCGGGGAGCATCGTCGGTGCAATAATTGGGGCGATAGCCTATAGCCGCACGCCGCAGGGCCGATTCCTCCGTTTTCCATCCACCGTGTTCATCAACCATTTGGCCGCCAAGGGATTGCCCACAGTTGTTGCCCAAAGCATTGCCGGCATTGCATTGGCATCATACATAGCCCAGCACTTAATTCTCTCATCCATAAATCAATGAAATCATTACCCGTAATATTTGCTTTCATCATAGCCGCTTTAACAGCCAACGCCCAGGGGATACTGCCACAACTGAAACGGGAGAAGCCCGACATGGATAAAATAAAGCAGGAAGTAAACAACCCTCGGTCGCCTTACTTCTACCCGCGGCTGATGGATGAATATCAGAAAAACGATACTGCAATGAAAATTGACAAGTATCGGCACTTATATTTAGGATATGTCTTTCAAGAAGACTACAACCCATATCGGTCTGCCGAAAACAAAAAGACAACCGACCTCATTTTTCGCGACGGCAAGCTGAGTCGCGGCGACCTCGACCAGGTTATAGGCGATGCACAGGCAGCCCTTGAAAACGACCCTTTCGACCTGCGGCAAATGATGTTGCTCATAAACGCATACCGCGAAAAAGGGAAAACAAACATCGCAGCTATATGGCAATATAAGCTGAACTACATCCTCATGGCGATAGTATCCACCGGCACCGGGCTCGACGAAGACAACGCATGGTTTGTAATTGAGCCGCAACACGAATATGTATTGCTCAACATGATGAACTATATCGTTGACGACCAAGTTTTTTACGACCCATACTTTGAATTTATAAAAGTAAAAGACCCGGCCGGAAAACAGGTTGGCGGCTTCTATTTCAACATCAAGAACCTGCTTGAAGAATATTATCGCAAGCACCCCGACGAAATATAACCCGCTTCAACCTCCACGCTGCGCCGCCCCGTCACAGCCCGGGTTAAGCAAAAAAAATCCGCATTCCTGCGAAAAAATATTAAAATTTTGCAGGAAATAGCAAATTTAATTATCTTTGTGATTGTAAACTTTGTTTATGGATATTTGGATTGTCTATGGTTCACATATTTAGGATTACAAGTTATTCCTGAAATACGCCGCGAGGCGACTAAAGAACTTTAAGAATTACAATGCAGTTCATGTCAATTGGTCGTCGTGATGACGATTATGACATCCGTGACCGAGAAATTTTCCCCCCTCTCGGTCACATTTTTTTGTGATTTTAATAAAATGTTGTAACTTTGCACCGATATTAAAATCAGGCGGGGCGTAGCGCAGTCCGGTAGCGCACCTGGTTTGGGACCAGGTGGTCGCA
>JAFLTJ010000002.1 GCA_022510465.1 Muribaculaceae bacterium | reverse complement strand
TCGGGGAACACTTTGTCAAGAGCATATTCGGCTGCCTCCTCTTCAGTAAGAATTGTTTCATACTTCTTGTTGCCTGATGAGTGAGTGAAATTAATCACATTCGACTCCGGTGATATACGTTTACCGCTGGCATCCATCGTGTTGTATTCCACAAACTTATCGGCAGCACAATTCATACCTGCAACCGTGAAGCGCGACGATGCAAGTTTCGACGGCTGATTGATGGTAGTGTTGAGCCATGCCAATCCTGAATATGCGCCCCATGAGCGACCGAAATTGAACTGCGAGCAGAGTGTTTCGATTGTACACTCGTTCATCACGTAGCCAAACTTCTTAGCGTTGTTCGGTGCTGCAATTGTTGTGTTTTTAACTTTCTCGTTAACAAAGAGTACGCGGTTGAAATAAACATCGCCGCCGCCACACACGTAGTCAACTACACCGTGAATTTCGCCATCCTCAAAGTAGAAGTAAGCACTGGGGTTGTTGCTGTAATAGGTATCCTGATAAGACTCAAGTGATACATTCTTGCAGATAGTGTTTGAGCCCTTATCCTGCAGAGCAACGGCACGACCGGTTGTTGTACCGTCGAATGGCATATCGTTGCGGAGTGTCAAATCCTGCAAATAAAGGTTTTCCGAACGGTTCAAAAGCGTAGCTGTTTGGCTGATACCCTCTGCTTCAAGCGGCGGATAATTCAAAATTACAGTACCCTTGGTCGATTCGCCTATAATTGAAATATTCTTTCCCGAAATAGCTGTAAGCGTCTCTGTTCCGAGGTCATACGTACCGTTCGGCAAGAAAATCTTGGCGCCATCCTGCGAGGCGGCAGCCTTCAGTGCGATAAGGAAGCTCGACACATCGTTCGCAGGTATCTCGTAATAACCGGTAGCCTCGTCATACTCCACAAAATCAACAACGTTTGAGACGGTAACGCCATGTACATACGCCCCTTCGGGGAACGTAATCGTAAGCCAACCGGCCTTTCCGTCATACTGGAACGTATATTCGGCGCCGTCAGCCTCAACCTTTACAGGGAATTCGGCAACCTTCTCTCCGGCCTCATCGGTCACGGTGGCAGTCGACTCATTCGAGTATGCACAGTTTCCAACAGTCACATAGCTCTTTCCGGCAACCTTAACCTTGATTGTTCCGCCCTTGTTAACGAGCCAACCATGAGTGTTGTAATATTTTCCGTCAATCTCTATTGCCTCATGGTCCTCTACATAGAAGTAAGGCTTGGTAAGGTCATAGACATATCGCGAAGTCGAAGTGGGATTTTCGATAGCTGTAGCGCGAGCATACAACTTCGTGTTAACCTCCAGTGTCGTACCCTCGGCAACCTTCTCGGCTGATGGCGATGTCGAAGCAAACCATCCGCGGAAAGCCTGACCCGACGGAACGGTAACGTCACTCTCGCCATACTTGTATTTCAACGGCGAACCGCCGGCCAAAACCTCTGTTCCAATAAGTTTATTGTCGGTGTTGTAGTACGAAACAGTTACATCCGGCAGGAGGTCGCAAGCCTCAACCGACAGCGACGGACAGTAAGACGGAGTAACAATCGTCAGCACTGCTTCATCATTGCTATTGTATGTCCACGTCGTATAGCTGTCACAGTTGCCGCTGCACGGTAACTCGGCAAGAACAACATCACCCTTCTTGATTGTTGCACCTTGACCATTGTACGTACAGTTGCCGATAGTAATCTTAACAGCTCCGTCAACCGGAACGGTAACTACCGACGAGTTATATCCATGCTGCGCGTCATGCCAAGAACCCTCAACCGTTACGCCCTCGGGCAATACGCCGTTCTCGGGCTTAACCACCGTGTATGGGTCGGTTGTAAAGTCAATGCTGAAATCAGTGAAATGACGCTCCTTCTGCACAAACGGAACAACCTCGATTGAATAGAGTCTGAAACCCTTGCTGCAACTAAAATTCAGCGTCAAGTCACCGTTTGCTTTTACACGTGTGCTCTGTTTTGTTGTCTCTTTCTGACTCGTTTCTGATGTGGTAAGCTCTTCCGTAATCTTATCCGATTTTACGGTAGCCTCACCACCCGCGCCTGCAAAGTCAATAATAATCTCGTCGTTCACACCACAACCCGGTATTCTGACAGTCATCGATCCGTGCTGGAAACAAAAGTTCTGGCTGATACCATAAACCGCGTCTTTACCAACGGTAAAATAAACACCTTCAAGCCCCGTCAATGCACCGCCGTTATTTGACGGCAGCTCCTGGTCGGTAAGCGCCTTTGCCAATGCATAGCGACCCTTACTCGACTCTGACCAATACTCACAGTTGGTTACTTCATTCGCGTGCTTTGAGCCCTTCGTGAAATCCCACGAGCGAGCCGTCGTCACATGAACGAAATCTCCATCATCTGCCAACGCAGTCGTGCTCGCGAGCAATGCCACAGCAAGCATAAATGCATTCCTAAGAAGTTTCATCATGTTCAAATTAGATTTTTTGGTTATAAAAACAAATTCAATTAAATAATCTGCACAAATATACAAAACAATTATCAATTATCCACCACCCACTCCCAACATTTATCCACCCGGCCGGCGACCCACCACGCCGCGCCAGCCCGGAAAGCAGGCTTCCAAGCCTGCGCCCTACTATACCGCAAACACGGAAAAAGTCCCGACACGTGGCCGGGACTTTTTCGCGTAATCAGAGTCACTCATGCGACTCTAAATCAGAAATAACGGTATTACTTTATCAGAACTTTCTTGACAAGAGAGCGCCCGTCGGTAGTCAGAACCTGAAGCAGATACATATTGCCGCGCGAAACACCGCTCAGCGGAACAATCGAGCTACGTATCGACTGAGCAACAACACGACCCTCAAGGCTGTACAGTCTGGCACCGGCAACATTATCAAGATTCAGAATCAACGCGCCATCTGTCGCATAGAACGACAACTCATCCTCATCTTTAATCGACGTCACCACACCGCTCTCCCCGTCGGCATAAACCCTTACAAAGAAGTCATACACACGGATACCGCCATTGTTTGACGTCGGGTTCACAAATTTAACCGTAACAGGGCGGTCGGTATCCTTGATACCAGCCTCTTTCATCAAATCCCAGGCCACGAGAGTAGTCTTGGAAAGCTTGTCGCTGGTCCATGTATGCTCGGTTTCCTCATCGGCATATTTCCACTTAACCTGCAAATAACGGCCGCCGGTAAAGTGAACGTTTGCTTTTAGCTCCATTAGCGAAGGTAGATTCCACACCAGCGCACCGCCGCGTTCAACATTTACAGCGCCGGCAGTACATCCACCGGGAACGGAGCCACTCTCTGTATAGGTCGGGTCCCAAACCGTCTTATAGTTTGCCGAAGACTCTATCGAAACAACATCCTTCAATTCAGCGTTAATCGCCTCGTATGGCTCGTCAATATGATACCAGTCACCTGTCAGAATGCGGTTTGCAACCTCCATCGTAATAGAGCCCGACGTTGAAACGGGAACCATGCCGCCGGTCGCAGTAACCGTGTAACGGCCACCCTCCTCGGGATAACCGGTAATAGTCAGTTTCAATCCCTCTACTCTTGCTTCCAAGCCTTTGGGCAACGACTCTGCCTCGATACCCGTAGCGCCACCGGCTGCTTCAAATACAATAGGCTCGACAGCATGATTGTAGAATACAACCTGATTGGCATTGTTGGATGTACAGGTAAGAGTTGCAGCCGATAGAGTTGAAGCATTCAGAGTATAGGTCAGCGAAGCAACCGTCTCACCGCCTACAGTAGATACAATCAGCTTGGTCGACTCGCTGAGAGTTCCGGCAATAGTTATCGATTTCGATTCCATATCGCGAGTCGCCTCAAGACCGTCAACCATTCCGTCAACCTTTACATCGGTCGCAGCGCCACCCCATTTAACCACAATAGGTTCGATTTCTGTGCCAACATAAACCGTCTGTTCCTCGGGGCCGCTAACGTGATAGATGCGACCGTCAACAGTTGTGCCGCTTTCATACGCGCCCATATCGGGAGCCGCGCCGTTATACTCAATCGTGATAGGTTCGGCAGTTATCAGCTCAACTCCGTGGGCAGTAGCTTCGGCCTCGGTCATAAAGCGAACGGGCACAAAGTCCTTCACAACCTCGCCGGCATCAACAAAAATGCTGCCTTGACGAAGTCGCGCCAGGTTGTTCTCGGGAAGAGAACCGTCGGGAAGACGTTCAGCCTTGGCATCGGCAACCGACAGCGACAAGAACTCGGCTGAATGGTCGGCCGCATATACACGTTCTTTGCCAACTTTGTTTCCATCCTTGTAGGGGTCGCATCCGTCAATTGTTGTCCAGGAATTGTAGGCTGTATTGGGGACCTGAGAACCATCCTTGCTCTCTGACAGGAACTCATGGTTGAGTGTACGCGGAAGGAACCCGACGCAGTTGCGTATATGCATGCCGCCATACTCGAAGATGGTCGGGAAACGGAAGTTATAATCATTATCCCATGCAACGTTGTTGAACAGATACATACCCTCGTAGGCATTGTTCTGGTCAAAGCCTTTCTTATAGTTAGAGAACGACACACAGTTGTAAACAACGTGGGCACCGGTCGACTGGGTAAACGCAGCGCCGCCCGAGCTACCGCCACCGCCAAGTTTGAAACCGTTACCGTTACCGCCGGTCTCGCGGTCGTTTTCGTCGTATGCCGCATACCAGGCCCAGCAGTTGGCAATTACAACCGGATGATAAACCATGTAGAGGTCCCAGTTGTCATCACTGTTATTCCATGCACGGCAGCCGATAAACTCAGTTCCGGGGCCGGGGAAAAGCTTGCAGGCAAAACCGTCGGCATCGCCGCCGTCGTCACTCTTGCCGCCATAGCCAACCTTGTCATAGTTATTGTATGAATCACAATTGATTACCTTATTGCCGCGGCAATATGTATAGCCGGGATTGAAAGCCGGAGTCCCCGAAATGGGAAAACTTTTGGTCTCCTCTATGCTCCAGTCCTTGAACATACCAATCTGCAATCCGGTATCGTTGTTGTTACGGAACACGCAGCGCTCAAAGATATTATAGCTACCCTCAACCTTTACGCCGTTATCCTTGGCATTCTGGAAAGTCAGGCCCTTGATGTGCCAGTAATTGGCATAGTAAGGCAGGTACATGCAGCGCGACATCTTAAACTCCATTTCGCTCTTTGGCTCGGTCTTAGACCCGTCAACAATCACCTCGCCGTCGCCGTAGGCAAACAGTCTGATGCGTGATGTCTCGGTGGTAGCCTTTTCCGGAATCAAAATACGGCTGTTGATGTAATATGTACCGGCGTGAACATAGATAGTTTCACCGGGTTCAACAACGTCAACCGCCTTTTGGATAGTGGCAAAAGGTGCCTCAGCCGTTCCGGCTGCCGTGTCGTCACCAGTCGGTGAAACATGGTAAACACCTTGGGCCGCGGCCCCAAAGGCTATGGCGAGAAAAGCCGCCACAGTCAAAAGATAATGTTTCATAAATTCGTTGATAATTGGTAATTAGATTATTTTAATTCTTTACATTTGGTTCTTCAAGTCCATAATTCCCTTTTGAGTCGATAGCTTTCAACCACAAGCCAAAGAAGAGCGCCAACACTCCGAGGCTTGCAAAAACTGTCATGGGCACGGTGTAGTTATATTTCAGCGGGTCGGTTACACCCGGATTAGACGACGCCAGCACGCTGCCAATAATCATCGGGAAAGCATAGAGCCCTATGTTCTGAATCCAGAATATAAGCGCATAAGCCGAGCCAAGAAGCTTGTTGTCAACAAGTTTGGGCACCGACGGCCATAATGATGCAGGCACCAGAGAGAACGAAATACCAAGCATAATGATAGCCAGATAGGCCACAATCGACGATTGGGTTGCCGGCAATACAAATGCAAAAGTCAGATGGCAGGCAATCATCAGCAGCGCTCCGAGTATCAACATCGAGACACCCTTGCCCTTGCGGTCAAGATAGTTACCTAAAAACGGCGTGATAGCCGCGGCTCCAAGCGGGAACACAAAGAATACCAAACCGGCATCCTCGGCCGAAAGCTGCAAATTGCACTGGAGCATGTTAATCGCATACTTCTGAAACGGGAAGATTGCCGAATAGTAAAGCACACACAGCATTGCCACAATCCAGAAAACCTTGCTGCCAAGCAGATATTTGAGGTCGCTGACTTTGAACGGGTCATCTTTCTCTTCACCCTTTTCTCCGGTTTCGCGCTCAAGTTTATAATCCATGAAGCCATAAACTATAAAGCTGATAAGACCTATAAGCAACAGCAAGGTAGCAAAACCAACCGAACGGCTCACGCTCAACTCATTGTGCAGATTGGCGATAAACGGAGAGCCCAGCACCACGATTGCCACGCCACAGCGGGCAAGTGCCATTTCAATACCCATTGCAAGTGCCATCTCCTTGCCGGCAAACCATTTAACGATTCCGCGCGAAACAGTGATACCGGCCATTTCAACGCCACAGCCAAACAGCATAAAGCCAACTGCCGACATCTTTGCCGAAGCCGGCATCCCGGCATAAAACGGCGTGATGTTCCACCACTCCTGCGGTATGTTCACAAAGTTGTCAAAGAACGATTGCAGCGAGCTGCCCTCAAATGCATCGGTCAGTGAGTACCAATTGATTGTGGCACCCAAAAGCATAACTGCACCCGAGAGAATTGCCGTGAATCTAACCCCCATTTTATCAAGGATAATTCCCGCAAAAATCAAGAAAAAGACAAATACGTTCAAAAACGTTTCACTACCGGCAAAACGACCATAAGCATTTGGGTCCCACCCTTTTGTTTCCTGAAGCGCCTCTTGAAGAGGTGAAAGCACATCCATGAATATGTAACTGAACAACATCGCCGCGGCAAGCAACGTCAGTGCAGTCCAGCGAGCCCAGGCTTTGTCGCTCAACACCGAGCGAACTGTGATAGCGTCTTTGTTTTCCTTTGTCATGTCGTAATTATCTGTTGTTAATTTGTACTAATATGGGAAATTTCGCGCAAAATTAGTAAAATTCTTGCTAAAAAAGACATAAGTGAGAAAAATTTTATAATTTCGTGCCAAAATATTAACAAACGATTATGTTTTCTTCAAAACCCTATACTTTTGACCGCGTAGTCAGGTTGTTAATCAATCTGTCGGTCTTCATTCTGCTGATATATTTAATCTATTACCTGCGCAACGTGCTGTTACCTTTCGGCGTGGCATGTTTAGTTGCCTACATTCTTGAACCGTTTGTTCAGTTCAACCGGCGATTGTTGAAACTGAAGGGCCGAACAATAGCAGTTTTTACGACACTTTTCGAAACAATCTTTTTCTTATGGCTGCTATGCTATTTGCTGACGCCGTCAATCATGCGTGAAGCAACCAAGATGGGACAACTGTTTGAATATTACGCCAATGCAGCAGCGTCTATTCCGTTTATGCCCGACTCGATTCACGACTTTTTGCGCCAACACCTTGATTTTCACCAGATATCGACAATGCTCACACGCCAGGAGTGGACCACTCTTATTGAAAACACACTCTCGGCCAGCTGGAGCGTGATAACAAGCAGTATTGAGGTGCTGATAAGTATCTTCGGATGGTGTATTGTCTTGTTATACATCATTTTCATAATGCTCGACTATGACAACCTATCCCGAGGATTCGCCAAATTAGTTCCGCCACGATATCGCAAAGCGGCCGGCCGAATAGGAAACGACATTAAATCGTCGATGAATCACTATTTTCGCGGCCAGACACTTGTTGCAGCATGCGTCGGAATACTGTTTGCAATAGGATTCAGCATAATAGGCCTGCCTCTCGCCATTGTAATGGGCTTTTTCATCTTCATTCTTACGATGGTTCCCTATCTGCAACTGCTTTCAATCCCATTTGTTGCCATTTTATGCATGGTTTGCTCGGTTGGTGAAGGCATTAATTTCTGGACAATCTTTGGCGAATGCATTCTTGTATACTGTATCGTTCAGGTAATTAACGATGTATTCCTGACACCCAAGATAATGGGACACGCAATGGGATTGAATCCGGCGATAATTCTGCTGTCGCTGTCGATATGGGGCGCCCTCCTCGGATTGCTGGGACTGATTATAGCCCTGCCTATGACAACACTGTTGATTTCATATTACGACGAGTTTGTCATAGGGCAGAAAGAGAATGTACAATTCCCAAACAATCAGGCCGATGAATGAGTATAATATCGAACTGCCCGCGTCTACAAAGGTGCACGAGCTTGACCGGAGCGACAGGCCTCGCGAGAAAGCCATCGCCAACGGTATCACAACGCTGAGCAACGCCGAGCTGCTTGCCATCATCCTGGGAAGCGGAACCGAGGGGCTGTCGGTCATTGACCTGGCTAAATCAATGCTTGCCCGCAACAACAATTCGCTGACAAAGCTTGCAAGAACAAGCATTCCGGAACTTACAAGTCGATACAAGGGGATAGGACCGGCAAAAGCGGTAACTTTACTGGCTGCGCTACAGCTGGGATTAAGGTGCTCCAACGAAAGCGTCGAGCCCGACCCTCAAATTCGCTCGTCGGCCGACGTTCTCAGATATATGCAATCCCAAATCGGATTGATTGAGCATGAAGAGTTTTGGATTTTGCTCACCTCTCAGGCCAACCGTGTCAAGCACCGGATAATGATTTCACGAGGCGGGCTAACCTCTACGATAGTCGACATCAGGCTGATTATGCGCCATGCCCTGACCAACGCATGCCCGGGAATAATATTGATTCACAACCACCCGTCGGGAAACACGACACCCAGCAGCCATGATGACAATTTAACCCGTCGAATTTCGGAGGCTGCAAAAATCCTGGAGCTGCGCGTAATTGACCACGTCATTATAGCCGGTAACGAATACTATTCCTATGCCGACAACGGGCGCATGCCCTCCTAAAGGCACCGCCGCCGAAAAGCGTCGATAAAACTGCCGGGAGTAGCGTTATAAATCTCTATGCCGCGAGACGTGGCATAATCGGCAATCAGATGATAGCTGCGAAAAGCAATGTGAAAGCTGAGTAATATTTCGTGCAGCTTAACCTCCTTATAAACAGCGGCTACACGCTCCTTTTCAGTCTGATTATCCTCGTAAAAGTGTGGCTGAACAGATATTACCGTATTCTCCTCGTCTACGCTAAGCGTACGGGTCCAGGAGTGGTCGGCCCCTGTAAGATAGATTCTCTTATAACCGGCTTTCATTGCGGTCATTATGGCCGGAATCAGAACATTTCGCGGTCGCGGCATAGCCAGGCCCTTGTCATAAAGGCGATATATGACTGGCTTGAATCCGTCAGCGCCAACAAAATTGAACCGCTCTATTTCTATATTTTCGTTCTCAACAATCAATTTGTCAACATCTGCCCCAACGGGTACATACAGCGTCATGCGCCACGTCACGGAGGCCAAATTTTTAATGAGGCTGCTCAGGTTTGAGTCCGAAGAATTGCGTGCAAAAAAATGCGGGTCGGCAAGGATGTAGCGATTAGGCCGGAGCGTAGCAAAGGCCGGAGCATTAGCCGCAAAGTTAACCGCCATCGTATCTGTTGATTGCAGCCTGTTCAAATTCTGTTCAATCGTGACATTGAGCGACGGGCCGTTTCCAAGAATTATTATTTCGCGAGAGGAAGTGGCTGATATAGACGCCTTTCGCGATTTGAGAACCACTTTCAACAGCGATTTTACCGTTTGCACACTATCGGCAACCGTGCCGCTCAGAGATTGGATAAAAGACCGTAACATGACGTTAATATCATTTATTGCATTTGGCCAATGCTTCTTCGGCGGCCTTTAAATTTTGCAGCGAGCCGATGTCGTGCCACATATAATCCTCATCAGGCTCGTATGCTCTAATATCCAACAGATTACAACGGTCAATATAAAATGGCATAATCGAGAATTTTGCTTCCGTGGCATATTTCTCCAACTCGGGAAATATCGCCGGAGAGAGAACATGAATTCCACCGAAAGCGCGCCATCGACAACCGTCGGCAACAACCCCCGACGGTTTTATTTCACCGGTTTTTATATTTGTCCAACCCCTCATTCTTCCGCTATTATTGTCAATCAGCAAGCGGCGCGAAGATTCACGTTCTTTAACCAGCAATGTAGCCGTAGCGCCCGATTTCTGATGATATTCCACCATCGCCGCCACGTTGACATCCGACAATATATCAGCGTTATAAACTATAAATGGTTCATCCCCGTCAAGATAGCATCGCGCTTTGAGTATTCCGCCGCCGGTATCAAGAAGCATGTCGCTTTCATCTGAAATATGAAACGTAATCCCGGCAACAGGATGTGACTCAATATATTCACGAATCATCGCGGCATGGTGGTGAATATTGACCGTTATATCGTTGACCCCTGCGCCGGCAAGATGGGATATCACGCGAGACAGCATTGCAACACCGCCGGCCTCAACGAGTGCCTTCGGTTTAGAGTCGGTCAGCGGCCGAAGCCGTGTCCCGAGCCCGGCAGCAAATATCATCGCTTTCATTTTCTCTCAAAAGTCTGCTCAATATTCTGCTCGCGGTGAATTAGCTCCACTTTGACGTTGAATTTACGATTCAGATGCTCGGCCAAATGCTGGGCGCAATACACCGAGCGATGTTGCCCGCCGGTACAGCCGAAAGCGACCATCAGATTTGTAAATCCACGCTCTACATACCGGGCAACGCTCGATTCAACAAGCGAGTAAACATGCTCCAGATATGTCAAAATTTCGCCATCATCCTCCAAATACTTTATAACAGGCTCATCAAGCCCCGTAAATGGCTTGTACCGGTCATATTTACCCGGGTTGTTAACAGCGCGGCAATCAAATACAAATCCGCCGCCGTTTCCGCTTGAATCGTTGGGAATCCCTTTCTTATAGGCAAAAGATATGACCTTGACAGTCAGCGTGTGCTTTTTCCGCTCGTCGGCAAATTGTTTTAAGTTGACAAGCTGATTGAGCACCTCGGTCAGGTAGGGATATTCAGAGTAGGGTTTTTCAAGCAAGCAACGCAAATTTTCGATGGCGTAAGGAACACTCTGCATGAAATGGGGTTTCTTCTCAAAGTATCCGCGGAATCCGTATGCGCCCAATACCTGGAGTGTACGGAACAGAACGAAATGGCGCAACTGGTCGTTGAAATATTCTACATCAACCGGCTTGTATTTTCTAAGGGCCTCCACATATTCATTGATAAGCTCAGCCCTGAGACTATCGGGGAAATTAGCCTTTGCCTGCCATAAAAACGAAGCTACATCGTAATAAAACGGACCCTTACGGCCTCCCTGGAAATCAATAAACCAAGGCTTTCCATCCTGAATCATCACGTTGCGCGACTGAAAATCGCGATACATAAATGTGCTTGACGAGCTGCGCATAAGCACTTGTGCCATTCTTTCAAAATCATCTTCAAGGCGGTCCTCCTTAAATTCCAGACCGGTAGCCTTAAGGAAACAGTATTTGAAATAGTTCAGGTCCCACATTATTGCACGCTTGTCAAACTCGGCCACCGGATAGCATTTATCAAAATCAAGCCCTACGGCGCCGGCAAACTGTATATCGGGGAGCAGGCGTATTGTATCTTTAAGCAATCTTCGCTCCTCCTCTCCGAAAACGCGTGTATTACGACCCTTCTCTATCTCGTTGAAAAGAATCCCGTCACCCAGGTCCTCCTGAATGTAGGCCATCCGGTCGGCCGAAACGGCCAGGACCTTAGGAACCGGAATATTACGCTTGACAAAATGTTCCGAGAGATAAATGAATGCCTCGTTTTCGAGAGCAACGGTCCCAAAAACACCTATAAGTGAAGTTTTTCCATAAAGGCGAAAATATCGGCGATTGGAGCCGGAAGATGGTAATTCAACAATAGTATCCGGCTCGCAACCGGTCACCTCTTTGTATAATCTGATTAACTTTGCTTCATTCATTTTGGGACATTCAGTATGAATTGCTAAATATCGATAGATTGTGCCAACATATCAAAAAGGGGAGCGTTTTCTACTCCCCGATTGATTTCAATTGATGGTACACCTGTAGGGAATCGAACCCTAATCAGAGGAACCGGAATCCCCTATTCTATCCATTGAACTACAGGTGCTGATACATACGGCAGAAATTTCTGCCACGTTTGAGACGCAAAATTAGTAACTTTTTTCAATTTTCACAAACGCGACAAAGGAAAGTTTTGGGCGTTCGTTTCTTTCTGTCGCTAAAAAACAGACCGTGATTCAGCGAAACATCTGAAATCACGGTCGTTTTACCTTTTGTATGTTTTAAGTTAGTCTTGCTCTTGCTGCTGAAGAATTTCTATAGCCATGTCATAGATGGTTGTGTCATCGAGAACAACTATTCCACCGTTTGGTCCCGGCTCAATGTGAACACCACAATTCTTGCCAAACTCGTAGTTGGTACCACCAAAGTAGTTGCGAACTGTCTGAGGAGTTACATTGAGTTTGTCGGCAATCTTGGTGATTGAGCCGTCAGGCAAACTGTCTTTGATGCGACGCAAGTCGTTGAAAGAAATTGTCTTTGTCATGTTGCTATAGGTTTAAGTAGGATTATCCCGGCTCTAAATAAGATACTACGTTTCGTAACAAAAAGAACCGACCAAATCCTCAGTTAATAATTCGGTTTGTTTTATTGCGTGTTAAATTTAGTCAGAAAGATTGATGTAGCCAAATAAATCTCAATAAATAATTTTATGTTATAAAACATAAAAACACAAAGGTATTCGCAACAGCTCAATAAATCAGTTGATTATGAGTCCGTTTCGATTTTCAGATTCGCTCAACGGCCGAGGCATCAATCCACGCCCTATGATTGTTGTCAAATTCAACATCAAGCCAGATAATCTCTTTATCGCCGCTTGTCACGATTACCTCGTCAAGAATCGTCACAACGGCTCCTTCGTGCAACATCATAGCTTCTTCGGCCGAGCTCGACGGCGTTCGCGGCACCGTTGAGAGTATAGTTGACTGAACGAGAACCACAGCCCTATTGGTTGCGGTTGCATTGGAGGCGGCTCGTAAGCCAAAAAGAATCGACACTATAACTACTACCAGCATTATACCGGCGCCGAAGAACCCTATTTTGCGAACCGCTATATTCTCAACAAAGAAATAGAGCAATATCCCAATCCCAACGAGGGCAAAAGCCACCACCCCTACAACAGCCCAAAGATTGGCACTCATAACCGACGCTATGCTATTGCCAAGGTTATCCAGAAAGGTGCCGCGCTCACCGGGGCGGTCGGTCAGACGCGAGTTTATAAAATCAAGATTTGCAATTGCATCGGCATTACGCGGATTCATTTTCAGAGCCCGTTCATAATTGAGAATTGCACGCCCCTGAGAACCCATGCGGTAGTAACAGTTGCCTATATTGTAGTATAGCGCCGACGTCGGTCCTACCGAATCAATCTCGGCCTGATACAGTTGCACTGCCTCCACGTAATTCTTGCCGGCATACGCCGAGTCGGCCTTTGCTGTGAGCTCACCGGCCTGAATGGCAACAGCAACTAAATTTATGATAAATAGCAATATAATCTTTTTCATCATCAATGGTTGGATTGAGAAGCGTTTTTGGATTCAAGTCGACCTATCGCATCGGCAGCCCGGTCGTAGACCTCACTCATGCGGGCACCGCTGTCGGGGGTGTACCGCGCCATTTCACAGTCGTCAAGAATTGATATTATTGATTGTATAACGTCATCACCGGTACCGTAACGAGCAAGCTCGGCCGATATATTGTCGCGAGAAAGTTTTGACACCGGAATCATAAGCTTGTCTGACAGATACCCCCACATTGCACGAAGCATCTCCTCGTAAAACTCGTCGGCTTTTCCACGGCTCATAAAATTGCCGGCAGCCTTGAGGCGGCGACGCGCCACCTTCCCGGCCCGCGCAAGCCGCGTGCCGACAATGTCGGCGGCGCGCCTGATGTGACGGCGGTACAGCAAAATGATTGCTACAGTTATCAGAATTATAACCGGATACAACAGCCAATATGCAACGCTATAAAACAACAGTGTTGACGGCGCCTCTCCCACAGCACCATTCTGTAGCGGAAGAATGTCGGTATTACGAGGTTTAAGCGCACCTCCGGCAGCCTTGGCGTCACTGCCTTTTGCTACTTTCAGGGTCCGATTAGGCAAAGAGATTGATTCATACTTTCCGGTCGACGGGTCAAAGTAAACAAACGTTCCGCCGGGGATTGTATACTCTCCTACGCTCTGTGGAACAAACGTATAGTCGATAGCCATTTTACCGGTGACAGTCGCGCCGGTAACCTCCCCGGTTATATCACTCTTGGGAGTGTACTGTTCCATTTCGGCAGGAAAATCAACAACCGGCTCCTGAATATATTTGATATTTCCCTTTCCGCTGATGGTGTATATCAACGTTGCCGGGTCGTTGGTCTTAAACGTATTTCCAACAAGGCGTGTTTCGGCCGTAAATTGCCCTACCGCATTGGTGAATCCGGCAGGCCGCGGTTCGGGTAGCGGCTTGATTTCAATCGAGGCACTGTTTGACGACACTTTCAACTTGCGTTCCTTGGGGTCGCGAACGGTAAAGAAACCCATGCTGACATGGTCATACTGCACTACATTGAGGTCATATTCTCCTGAATTAATTGTCAACTTCCCCGATTTTTGCGGGAAGATGATACATTTCTTGAGGACAGCCGTCATGTAATTCTGCCCGTTGTAACTCTCCATCTGTGGAACGGCATTTGTCATGTCAACCTCTTCAACAAGAAATCCGTCAAACGATGGCTGCCGCGTTGGCAAAAACGATGATATGGAGTATTTTGTAAACAGTTTTATTGTACATTCAATCGCCTCTTGCTCGTAGGCCGTAGATTTATTTAGAATAATCCTGACAAACAGGTCGTTGGCATTCACAGCACGGTCTGACGTCTGTGTATCAGGGTCGTCTACTTTGACCGGTTGACGCGACCCCGATTGAGCCGGGTCGACATTTCCCGAGGCGCCTGCATCAACCACACTGATTGTAGCCGGCTTGGTGGTATAAGTCTTTCCATTGATAGTAATTGAAGCCGGTTGAATTTGCAGCGTTCCTACCGCATCGGCTCGGTAAAGAAACGTATACTCAACGCGCGACGAACTTTGCGCACGGCCATTGACATTGCTGTAGTATGACGATTCTGACGTTGACGGACCTGACAGGAACTTACATCCCTCAATCTTAGGAGCTTTCAGATTGCTGCCCTGCCCATCGGTCACCGTATAGGTAACATAGAATTTTTCGCCCTTTGCAACCCGCGACGGGGCTTGCAGAGTAAACGAAACCGCCATGGCCTGCGACAACCATAGCCCAAGCATCAGTAATGTTAGCAATATCTTTCTTATCATCATCTTGTTTTGAGAGTTGAACAGATAAACCGATTGTTACCAGGGATTTCCTATACCGCGAGACGGGTGAGTGTTACCACGCTTACCATGTTGCATCTGTATTCGACGACGGGTTGCCGCCTCCTCATTTTCCATCGTTTTCAGGATTCGGGCTGCATTTTCATCGTTAATACCGCCTTGAGGCTGCTGCTGTGGCTGCTGTTCTTTTTTATCCTCCTGCGGCTTCGGTTTATCCTGTTTTTTATCTTCGTTCTGCTGTTTTTCTTGCTGTTCTTTCTTCTCTTCTTTGTTCTCGTCTTGATTGTCATTCTTTTTTTGCTGCTGTAATTTCAGCTGTGCCAGGCGCAGATTTTCACGGGCTTTGTCGTTATTGGGATTTATTCTTAAAGCCCCCTTGTACATTTCTATCGCGTCGCTATAATTCTGCTGCTCGTAGGCTACATTTCCCAAATTATAGAATGATTTTTCAATAATATCGGGGCGAACTGTTGAACTTTCGGGGTTGGCAATCATTGACCGGAACGTATTGCACGCTCTACTCATTGAACTGTTAGGGTCTTGAAGATCAGACAGACGGCCCTGCCTGACCAAAGTTGAAGCAAGGTTGAACTGCGCTACCTGCGACGTAGGGTCGGCCTGTAAAGCCTTCTGATACTTTACTTCGGCCTCGCTCCACCGCTCCTGCTTAAACAAGCGGTTTCCCTCAACAATAAGATTGCGGCAATCACGGGAACCGGTGTCATCTGCCCGCAGAGCACCGCTCCCGGCCGTAAAAACCACAACGGTTATCAACAATCGTGTTATATAGTTGAATATCATACCAATCGTCATTAACTAATCTCTTTTTTCAAGAAAAAATGTGTACTTGGTCAGCCATGAAATCTTTCTATTGAGCATAAACGCTTCAATAAAAAGCAAAACAAACGCAATCCAGGCAAATACCGGGAATTGCTGGCTGCGCGGTGTTGCCATCTTTTTAAGATATTCTGTCTTGGCCAGCGTAGACAGTTGCTCGTCAAGGTCGTCTACAGCTGTTGACGACGCTCCGTCAACAAATATTCCTTTTCCGGCCCCGGCAATCTTCTCGGCAGTCTCGACATCAAGAGCCGACCGTGCTATCTGCCCGTTCATATCGCGCATATATTCATTAGCCCTTGATTCTGATACCGGAATTGGCATCGGAGTTCCGCTACCGATACCTATCACGTCAACCTGAATTCCTGCGTCAGAAGCCTTTTTGGCCATCGAAACGGCATCATCTTCAAAGTTCTCGCCATCGGTAATGATTACAATTGCTTTCTGAAATTTATCATCGGGATTAAACGAGTTCATCGCCATTTCAATTGCCGAACCAATTGCAGTCCCCTGCGTGGGCACCATTTCGGTTGATATTGAATTTATAAACATCTTGGCCGAGATATAGTCGGCGGTAATTGGCAGTTGCGTATAAGCATCCCCGGCAAAGACAATCAATCCCACCTTATCGTCGTTCATCTTGCCAATAAGCCTTTCCAAGATATGCTTGGCCCTTTTGAGACGGTCAATACCATCAGGCTCATCGGTCGACGACGCGAGCATTGAGCGCGATACATCCATGCATATCACAACCTCTATGCCGCGCGCGGTTGTTTCTTTACCCGGCTCATCGTCGGTTGTTGAAACGGTGGCAATAGGTCGCGCCAAGATAATGATTAGCATTGCCATTGCCCCCATTACAAGCGAGAATTTTATCCACGGCACATACTTTGATGCCTCGGGCATAAGGGGATTGAGTAATTCGGGCTTGCCAAACCGAGACATCCGCTTGAGGCGAGCAGCTCTCGACATCATAAATATCAATACTGCCACCGGTATGATAAGCAGTAAGTATAGTAATTTAGGATAAACAAATGTTATCATGACGGTTGCTTTGACTGGTTAAGGTATGGTCCTGAGGATGGTTAATCTCATCAGTAACTGCAGTAATAACAGTATCAATGCGGCGACGGCCCAGGGCACAAAATCATCCTCGGTATGAGAAAAGTTTTGAATATCCATTTTTGTCTTTTCCAAACGGTCAATTTCGGCAAAAATATCGCTGAGGACACGGTTGCCGGTCGCGCGGAAATATTTACCTCCCGTCATGGCCGAAATCTTTTGAAGTGTCGCTTCATCAATAACCACCGGCAGGCTGACATACGATATATTTCCAAGCTGGTCCTGCTGTGGGAATTGCGCCGTTCCATTACTGCCAATTCCTATGGTATAGACCTTTATACCCATCTTAGCCGCAATCTCGGCCGCCGTGAGCGGGGCCACAATTCCGGTATTGTTTGAACCGTCGGTCAGCAAGATTATACTCTTGCTTTTGGCCTTGCCCTCCTTTATTCTGTTGATTGATGTTGCAAGACCGTCACCTATTGCAGTTCCGTCGTGCAACATCCCCATTGATATGTCATGAATATAATTTGCCACCAACGACCGGTCGGTTGTCATCGGTAAGCCGGTAAAGCTCTCTGCAGCAAAAATAACAACTCCGATATTATCACTTTCGCGACCGGCAACAAACCTCGAGGCCACATCCTTGGCGGCTTCAAAACGGTCGGGTTTAAAATCGCGGGCCAGCATACTTGTTGATATGTCGATAGCCAGAATTATGTCGGTACCCTCGGTTTGTGACGTGCTCCAGGTATCTCGTGTCTGTGGCCGGGCTAAAATTATGATGACAACAGCGATTGTCAGCACTTTTAAGGCAAACATAACATCGGTCATATATTCTTTCCACGAACGCGGCAACCGGGTCACGGCGGCCAAGGTGGAAACCCCTAATGTTGCGTGATAGCGACTGCGTTTAACCACATACCATGCAATCAACGGCACCAGCAACACAAGCAACCATAAAAGGCGAGGATTAGCAAAAAGCATATATTGACAGTTGGGTTATTTATTAGTTATTTCTGTTTCTCGGCCTTATCTTCATCATTTGCCTGTGGCTGAGCTACAGGTTTAGTATCTTCTACAAACTTCACGGCCGAGTCGAACGATGCAGCATTGTCCGACGGCAACGGTCTGACTTTGGCAAACTTAACAAAATCGGCAATTTCAAGAACGCGCCTGATTAAATCCTGTGAAGCACTGGTCTCGGCATTTCTTTTTACTGCGTCGATTATCTGTGACGAGGTCATTTCCATTGCATTAATGCCAAATCGTCTGTCAAGATACACACGCAGGATTTCGGTAAGTCGTGTATAGTATTCCCGCTCTCTTCCGGTGTCACACAGACGTTCATTATGCAATATCTCCAATTCTCGTTTGGCCACATCGTAGGGCGGTTCAATTTTATGTTTACGAGGTTTCTTCCCGGGGCGTAACCACTTATACCAGGCGTATATTGCAATAGCTACAAATGCAAGTATCAGCAATATCCACGCACCCCAGTCAATCATCCAATCGGGCAAATAATCGGTCAATTTGCGGTCGATAGTGCTGACATCGGCGTATGGATGAATATTCATGAGGCTATCCACCATTGCCGGATACACTTTCAGCGTCACCTGATTGGATGCAATCGTTTCTCCTCCGGGGGTCACCAGCTTGACTGGAGGCAACATATACAATCCCGAGTCGAACGATTGAAGAACTATATCCTTTTTAATCTCAATTCGGCCATCGCCCACTTTCGTCGTGTCGCCCGATGTTTCGCTGTGTTTCTCCACCCCGGCGGTCAACTCTTTTGGTATGTCGACAAGCGTTGCCGGATGGTCAGCATCGGTAACTATGTCTACATGAAGTGTCGTTACCTGTCCCATAAGCAAATGTACCGAATCGAGAGCAACCGATACGGTTGTTTTTCCGGCCGCTGCACCCATAAGCGAAACCAACACTATGGTCAGGCATGATATTAATAAACGTCTTGGCATTTTTGTTATAACTCTCAATTTTAATGGCTGTTGGGTTTGACTCAATGCAACACTGCACGACGGCGAAACAGGTCCATCAGCGCCTTGGCATAATCCTCATCGGTTGCAACCGAAATCATATCAACCTTGCAACGTTGCATCGTCTGTGTTACCGCCTGTCGTCGCTCATACCACCATTTACTGTAGGCCCGTCTGACGCTTTTTGACGATGTGTTAACCCACCGGTCGTGACCCGTTTCAAGGTCGGTCAGATGCATTAATCCTACCGACGGCAATTCGGCGTCACGACGGTCATACACCTGCAACGCAATCAAGTCATGCTTGCGAGAGGCGATGGCGAGGGGGCGGCTATAATCATGCTCGTCAATAAAGTCGCTGACTAAGAATGTAGTACAGCGTTTTTTTATCGCATCGGTAAAATATTTCAGCGCCTCGGCTATATCGGTTCCGGGATTATCGGGTTTAAAGCCCAGTAATTCACGGATTATCAGCAGAGTGTGATGTTTGCCTTTCTTGGGCGGGATAAATTTTTCAAGCTTGTCGGTAAAGAAAATTGCGCCAATCTTATCATTGTTCTGAATAGCCGAAAATGCGATTGTAGCGGCAATTTCGGCAATCATTTCGCGCTTTTCCATACCTACGGCGCCAAACAATCCGCTTCGCGACATATCCACAAGAAGCATCACCGTCAGTTCACGCTCCTCCTCATAAACCTTTACGTACGGCTTGTTATGCCTTGCCGTAACATTCCAGTCTATGTCACGAATATCGTCGCCATACTGATACTCCCTGACTTCCGAGAATGTCATACCACGCCCTTTAAAGGCCGAATGGTACTCGCCGGCAAAGATGTCATTTGACAATCCACGAGCGCGGATTTCTATTTTTCTGACTCTCTTTAACAGTTCGTTCGTGTCCATCTACCCGGATATTTTATCAAGGCACCTCAACCTTATCAAGTATCGAGGTTACAATCTCGTCGGCTGTAATATTGTTTGCTTCAGCTTCGTAGGACAATCCGATACGATGACGCAGTACATCGTGGGCAACCGCGCGAACATCCTCGGGTATCACATATCCGCGACCACGCAGAAACGCGTATGCTCTTGACGCTTTTCCAAGGGCTATTGAGGCTCGCGGAGACGCGCCAAACGAGATAATGCTTTTCAACTCAGCCAAACCGCTATCGGCCGGATATCGCGTCGCAAAGACGATGTCAACGATGTATCGCTCTATCTTCTCGTCAAGATATATCTGCTCTACAATGCGCTGTGACTCAATTATTTCCGACGGGCGAACGGTTGGCATTACCTCAACATAACGTTGCGTAATGCTTTGTCTGACAATCTCTTTCTCCTCTTCCTTAGTGGGATACCCTATGACAACTTTCATCAAAAAACGGTCCACCTGAGCCTCGGGCAGCGGATAGGTTCCCTCTTGCTCGATAGGGTTCTGTGTTGCCATTACCAAGAACGGTTCATCCAGCTTAAACGTGCTGTCGCCTATTGTCACCTGTCTCTCCTGCATTGCTTCCAGCAACGCACTCTGCACCTTGGCCGGAGCTCGGTTAATCTCATCGGCAAGCACAAAATTAGCAAAGATAGGGCCTCGCTTAATCTGGAACTGCTCGTTTTTCACCGAATAAATCATCGTTCCTATAACATCGGCCGGAAGAAGGTCGGGCGTAAACTGAATACGACTGTATTTGGCATCAACCAATTGCGACAAGGTTTTGATAGCAAGGGTTTTGGCCAGACCCGGCACACCTTCGAGCAGGATGTGTCCATTGCTCAATAACGCAGTTAAAAGGGACTCTACCAGGTGTTTCTGACCTACGATGATACGTCCCATCCCCGATGTGACTAAATTGACAAAATTGCTCTTTGAAGCAACTATGTCGTTAAGCTCTCTGATATTAACTGATTCGCTCATTGTTGAGAATTTGTTTTTTAACGTAATCACCCCGGCACATAATATCGATTGCCGAAATGTGCTGCAAAATTAGTTATAACAATAAAAATAACAACGTTAAAGAAATATTAAAAACCGTAACATCATTTAACGATTGCCCGACGCCGGTCAATGTGTCTCCGGCCAGCTTGTACTATCCGACAGTTCCATTGATTCCAGTTCCTCCAGCTGCTCTTCAAGATATTGAACGGTTATGGAATCATTCTCACGCGTGTTTTGGTCATACAACGAGGATGACATATACATAAACACACCAAACGCGCCTATAGCTATGCCAACCAAAATACCAACGAGAAATCCCATACCAAAACCCATGCCGGCAGGTTTGGCAACATCCTTGTTAACAATATCTTTGCTATGACATTCAACTGCCGGCTCGGCTTTTTCTACAACAGGGCTTACCTCCTTTACCGGTGGCCGGAACGGGGGCGGTGTCGGTTGCACTACCTCCTGTCCGACTTCTTCCTCTGACTCATCGACTGCAACCGCCTGAGGTTCATCCTCTTGAGAATCAATCAATTCTTCAACTTCCGGCGACTCCTCAACGTCATGTAACTCCTCAGGGCTGTCAATCGGTTCTTGATTATCCGTTAATTCCTCCGCCTGGTTATCAACCGGTTCTGTTTCGGTTTCGGCTTCAGTCAACATCGCCTCGGTCACATCGGGATTAATCTCTTCTGCCTCAAAAAGGCTGAAAGGCGCGTTTACAAGCTCGGCAAGCGTAGGCGCCGGTGTAAATTTAACAGGTTCTTCCTGGTTGTCGGTGCGCTCAAAACTGCCAATTCCGTCTATATCAACCCGTTCACCCTTTAGAAGATTGTCACTGACGAGAATAAAAAACTCCTTGACAAATGCTTCAGCTCCCGCTGCCGATATGCCTGCGCTCTCGGCCAGTTGCAATGCAAATTTATTGAATGGTATCTTGCTGTTCATTTTCAGGTCACTGGTTTTTGAGTTTTTTTCGTAATACTACACTTTCTTTGAATGTCAAAGAGATATGCGGCGGAACCAACATTCGTTTTCCTGTTGGCAGAACGTCAATCTTTTCATTCTCCTTCACAGGTTGAAACGTACCAAAACCGGGTATGGCAATTGAATTGACCTCGCTTGCAATTGATGCAAACGTTGATGCCATCAATTCTATGAGTCGGCTTGTCTCGCCCTCATCATAGTTAATGCGCTCTCCGAGTTGTTTTATAAACGTCATATTATCCATAATCAGATATTTTGCGGTGTAACTGTTCAGTCAAAAATTTTCTCGGCAATTTCAAATCGCGGCCGGCCCTTGACCTCGGTAAATATCTTTGATATGTATTCACCAACAACACCTATGGCAATCAGAGTAATACTTCCAAGGAACCATATCGACAACATCAACGATGGCCATCCGGCGTCATAATTATGCATGAAATAACTGATAAGCACATAGATAGCTACCACTATATCAAGCAACAGGAGTATCAAGCCGAGGAAAAATATAAAACGAATGGGCCGAGCGGTAAATGAGGTTATGCCGTCAATCGAGAACGAAAGCATCTTGGAAAGCGGATATTTTGATTCTCCGGCTACACGCGAAGCCCTGCTATAGGTAACAATCGCTGTTTTCAGCCCTATCTGCGGCACGATTCCACGCAAAAACAGATTACTCTCTCCATAGTGGGATAAGAGCGTCAGAGCGCGGTTGGACATTAACCGATAATCGGCGTGGTCATACACTGTGTCGAGCCCCATAGCATTCTGAAATTTGTAAAACGCATGAGCCGTAGCTCGTTTGAACATAGTATCGGTTTCACGGCTGGACCTTACGCCATAAACAATTTCGGCGCCGGCGTTATACTCCTTGACCATTTCAATAATAGCCTCGGGATCGTCTTGCAAATCAGCATCAATAGATACGGCCGCGTCACAGTGGTCAATCACCGTTGTCAGTCCGGCAAGCAACGCATACTGATGTCCGCGGTTATGGGCCAACGAAATACCTTTAACGCGCGAATCGGCAACGTGCAACTGCTCGATGACATCCCATGTCTTGTCGCGTGAGCCATCGTTACAGCACAGTATATAACTGTCTTCGCTCGTCAATCCGGCGGCCGACATTCTATCAAGTACATCCAGCAAACTCCGTGCTGATATGGGCAACGCCTGTTCCTCATTATAACACGGAACCACGATAGCAAGTTTTACAGGTCTCATAGATTATCAGGTTACTTAATTTTTCTTCAACAACTTTTTGCTATGGGATAATTCAATCATTTTAGGTCCGGGAATCAGATACACATCCACGCGACGATTGGCCGACCGACCGGCACGGGTATCATTCGGTTCCAGCGGGTCGGTATCACCCATGCTATATGGTACGATTATCAGCTCGGCATGAGCGTTTCGGTCAAACCACTCATACATCGAATTTTTACGAGCGTCACTCAAACTCATATTATAGACCGTACTGCCTGTATTGTCGGAACTGACGGCAAACACGATTTTGAATAAATCGGGGTCAGACAATAATGGCTTTAGCGGGTCTAAAATGCGATAGGCGCGTTCTTTCCATAGTAACGTGTCGTTGGGCAGAAACAGCTCGTCGCATGGAAGCGAAATAACCACAATCTCATCATCACGGTCCATTTCAACTATGTAATTCCGTTCGACAAGGTCCTCATGCAGGCGTCTCATGTAGGTTCTGATATCTTTTTTCTCGCCATCGCTAATTACCGGAATTTCCAGATTGTCATCAAGGTCAAGATCCCAGTGGTCTATTTCGTCATATTCCTTGTAGGGGTCGGTATACGGTTTGCCCGCATCGGCATTCAGCGCAGGGACCAGTAACGCGGCAATGATAATCAACAAGTTGAACAGCCTATTTGAACGCCTCATTTTGAAAAATCTTTTAGAGTGTCGCAATTTCATCCTCATAGTCAAGCTCCGCCTCAATAACCTGCGGAACATATTCAACAGGAAATGATGCACCCTTGTCGCGTTTAAGGAGGCCGGTAACGTGTGGAACCAGTACTGCCAACAATTGCTCCCGGTCGTTGTCAATGTCATCTTCGCCTGCCTCAATATCATCAAGCCCGTTATCCTCCATCCAGTCCATAATCATGTCGATGATGTTAAGAAATTCATCATCATCAAGACCGGAAGACACTGCATCCGGAATAGCTTTTCTCATTCGGGCGATAGCCGCACTTTCATCATAAAGTTCCATATCTCGTGCAAGTTTGAAATTCAAAGTTCAAGAAGTCCGTCGGGCAAATCTAAATATAGTTTTCTATTCTCGGAATCTATTTCGGCAATCATTTCATCGGCTATCGGAACATATACTGTCCCCGAATCATTTGCGCCCGCAATGATAAACAGGGCGTTCTCGGTAGAATCTTCAATATCGTCTACCACTCCCACATACACATCATTGCTAAACACATCAAATCCTATCAAGTCGGCCGCATACATTCCTTCATCAGGGTCCCGGTATTCTTCCGGGTCAAAATCTTCTTTCAGCGCGTAGACCTTTTTCCCTGATAAAAGTTTTGCCTCGTTTTCGTTGACTACCCCGTCAATCATCACCAATAAAGATTCACTTGACTTAGGGCGATAAGAGTCTATAAAAAATGGCACATAAATACCGTCAATGTCAAGCACGACGCAGCGCAAACCGTCAACGTCGAGTTCAGCATCAATAGCAACATCATCAAGTATCAACGTCATTTCGCCGTCGATTCCGTGAGGTTTCCCTATTTTCCCTATCTGAACAAGCTGTGACTGTAATATCATTTTTTCTTTTTCTTCTTGCCGGTAACCGGTGCCGGAGCCGACTTAAATTGGTGCAAATGAACAACATCGGGGTCAAGCACAATCGCGCCATGACTATATTCGGCTATATCGCGGAAAATTCTCGCATCGTCAACCCCATCTTTGTTAACCGCCAGCATTAATTTCTTCATCTGGTTGGCGATGTACAACACGAGAGCCTCCCTTTCGGGCCCCTCTTCCATTTTTGAGGCCGAGGAAATCATTCTCTCGATTATATGACCGTAATGGCGATAACGAACGAAATTAAAGGGATAGGCAATCTTGTCGGGTGAGGTCGACAGAGAGTCCTCGGTGGCTACCTCACACGGGAAATCCACATCCAATTCAAAGTTGCTCATTATTACTATATGGTCCCAGAATTTCTTGTCGTTATCTCCTTCGCGCATGGCAGGGAAAAGGATTCCCATCGACTTGACAATATGGTGGGCGTAGGCAGTACGCTCGTCGCGATTCTCGATAGTCATGCAATAGTCAACCATCTTCTGTATATTTCGCCCATATTCAGGCAAGGTCAGGCGCTTAAGCCGAGTATTATATGTCAACATAAATGTAGTTTAAATCGTTTTTTAACCTCCGTGACTCAAAGAGTCTGTACCTTACCGGCACACTATTAAACCTCCAAAGGTAACAATTATCCGCGAAACCGGCAAACACTTTTTCCAAAACGCGCTTCAACGGAACCGATTCCATCGACAACCCAGCTAATATTCACCTGATTAACAGACCAATAAAAACTCGCATATAATATGCATGGAATAGATGTTATCTTTGCATATTAAATCAGAGTAAAACCACGCGCTTATGTCAAAATATTTTCTAAGAATAGCTGTTTATGCGACTATCGGCATTGTCACGGCATCGTGTTCACATCACGATGATGAGCACGACCATGACCATGACCACGACGGACAAGAAATGCACGATGAGCATGAACATGACCACGACCATGACCACGACGACGAAATAAAATTGTCGGCCGAAGCAGCCAAACGATTTGGTGTTACAGTTGAGGAGCTGAAATTGAGGCCTTTCAACGAGATAATTGTTGTATCTGGACAGATTGTGCCTGCGGCCGGAGACCAGGGTGCCATATCGGCAACAGCATCGGGAATTTTCACTTTAAGTCCCGGTATAACAGTAGGTTGCAAAGTATCGGCAGGTCAAACTATCGGAACCATCTCATCCAAAGGGTTACAGGGTGGCGATGCCAATCAGGCGGCACGTGTTGAACTTGAAGCTGCGCGGCGAGAATTGGAACGAATGAAGCCCCTTTTAAATGATGGCATTGTATCTCAGAAAGATTACAATGAGGCCGAGGCGCGTGTCAGAGCGGCCGAGGCGGCTTATAGCGGGCAGCAGTCGGGCGGTGTAGCTACTGCACGTGTTTCGGGCGTAATCACCGAACTTACGGTTCACAGCGGGCAGTTTGTAAATACAGGGGAGTTGGTTGCAATTGTATCGCAAAACACGCGAATGACACTTAGGGCTGACCTCCCCGAAAAGTATTACTCGTTCCTACCCAAAATCACAACGGCCAATTTCCGCCCCGATTATGCCGAATCGATATTTGAGCTAAACAATTTGGGTGGCAAATTATTGTCGACACCAAGCGCAAACGGGTCGCAGGGCGGATACATTCCCGTATATTTTTCGTTTGACAATCGAGGCGGGATAGCTCCGGGTGCGTTTGCCGAAATATACCTGATAGGTTCGAGCCGAGGCGAGGTGCCGGCGGTCCCTACCGAGGCTATTGTTGAAATAGAAGGGAACCATTATGTCTACACCCGGGTTCACGATGATGCATACACCAAACATCTCGTTGAAACGGGCGGAAGCGACGGCATTTATGTGGAGATAACCTCGGGGCTTTCGGCCGGTGACAAAGTTGTAACATCGGGCGCACGTATCATTCAGATGGCCGAGGTTTCAAACATTGCGCCTCCGGGACATTCCCATAACCATTAAACAGCTACGCAACCATGTTGAATCGCATTATAAAGGGGGCCTTGGGCAGTCGAGTAGTTGTACTGATACTCTCTGCTCTTGTCTTGGTATCGGGAGTTATAGTTCTACTCGATACAGAGGTTGATATTTTTCCTGATTTGAATGCTCCTACAGTCGTTGTAATGACCGAATCGGGCGGATACACTCCCGACGAGGTTGAAAAGCTTGTAACCTACCCCATTGAAACCGCAGTTAACGGAGCGACAGGCGTTAGACGAGTTAGGTCATCATCCACAACAGGATTCTCGGTTGTTTGGGTTGAATTTGACTGGGACACTGATGTTTATCGAGCGCGGCAGATTGTTGGCGAGAAGATTAGCGAAGTTACCGGTCAGCTACCTCCGGGTGTTGGAACTCCTACCATTGGGCCACAGTCATCCATTTTGGGTGAAATACTATTTGTGGGTCTTACTCCCGGAGATACTACATCGCAAGGGGAGTTGCGCTCGATTGCCGACCGCATGATACGCCCCCGATTGCTCTCCATTCCCGGCGTATCGCAAGTATCGGTCATCGGCGGAGATTTGCTTGAGTATCAAATAAAGCTTGATTCTCAAAAAATGAAATATTACGAAGTCTCGCTTGATGATGTTGTGGAGGCCACAGGCGGGATGAACGCAAACGTTGGCGGAGGTGTACTGTATGAGTATGGCAATGAGTATCTTATAAAAGGCGACATATCAACACGAAATATTGATGAGATTGGTCTATGTGCCGTTAAAACTACTGCCGACGGTGTAGCCGTGACGCTGAACGACATTGCCACCGTTACAGTTGGAGCCAAAACACCACGGCTCGGAACTGCGACCGTCAAGGGCCGGCCGTCTGTCTTACTGACTGTTACCAAACAGCCCGGCGTGGGCTCAATCGGATTAACCGACCGTATTCTTGACGAGATAGCACACATCAAAACCGGTCTTCCCGATGACGTGACTGTTTCAACCGATATTTTCAAGCAGAGCGACTTCATAGAACGTTCTGTTTCCAACCTTCAATCATCGCTTATCGAGGGGACTCTGATGGTTATTCTGGTGCTGTTCTTTTTCCTGATGAATGTGCGAACCACGGTAATCTCAATAGTAGCCCTCCCGTTATCGGTAATTGTAACCGTGCTGGTGCTCCATTTTCTTGGGTTTACAATCAACACGATGACTCTCGGCGGAATTGCCATCGCAATAGGCTCGTTGGTAGATGATGCGATAGTTGACGTGGAGAATGTTTACAAACGTCTCAGGCATAATAGAAGCTTGCCCTACGAGCAACGCCGCGGCGTAATTGAGATAGTCTACGAAGCATCGCGCGAGGTCAGAATGCCTATTTTCAACTCATCGCTAATAATCATTACCAGCTTTATACCGCTATTCTTTTTAAGCGGTATTGAGGGTAGAATGTTGATACCTTTGGGTATTGCTTTTATTGTTTCTCTTATCGGGTCAACAATTGTAGCCCTTACGGTTACACCCGTTCTGTGCAGCTATCTTCTTGCCGGAGAAAAGGCGACAACCGAAATGGAACGTGAATCGTGGCTATCACGCCAATTGAGAAGTGTCTACGAAAAAGGACTTATCAGAGCGTTGGCCAATCCCCGGCCATGGCTTCTGACTATCGGCCTACTGTTTATCCTATCTTTGTGTCTGTTTTTTACATTGGGGCACAGTTTTCTACCGTCGTTCAATGAAGGTTCATTTACCGTTAACGTAAGTGCAATGCCCGGCATTTCACTGGAGGAAAGCAACCGAATAGGACTTGAAGCAGAGCGTATTATTCTGGAAACGCCCGAGGTTATAACGTGTGCCCGTAAAACAGGCCGCGCCGAGCTGGATGAGCATTCGCTTGGAGTCAATGTATCAGAGATTGAAGTCCCCTACCGGCTGAACAACGGCCGTTCGCGCAACGAGGTTGTTCGCGACCTTCGCGAGCGTTTAAGTATCATTCCGGGGGTGAATATCGAGATTGGACAGCCTATATCCCATCGAATTGATGCAATGTTGTCGGGGAGCGAGGCTCAAATTGCCGTCAAACTATTTGGCAACGACCTTGACCGCCTATATCATCTGGGGAATTTAATAAAACAGGAAATGAGTGAGGTTGAGGGCGTTGTGGATGTGAATATCGAGCAATTAATCAACCGCCCGCAAATCAATATCAAGCCTCGCCGCCAGATGCTTGCACGCTACGGAATCACGATGCCCCAATTTGCACAGTTTATTCGTGTTGCCGTTGGTGGAGAGGTTGTGTCACAAGTTTATGAGAACGGTCTGCCATACGATTTAACGCTCAAAGTTGAGGATAGCAACCGTAACACCCGCGCCCGGCTTGCCGACGTTATGATTGATACAAATAGCGGGAAAATTCCACTTAGCTATGTGGCCGATATTACGGTATCTTCGGGCCCCGGAACGATTAATCGCGAGAACGTTGCACGTCGAATTGTTATATCGGCAAATACCGACGGCCGCGACCTGCGCAGCGCCGTTGACGAGATTATCACGCGAGTAAACGACAACGTAAATCTACCTGACGGATATTATGTTACATACGGCGGCCAGTTTGAAAGCGAAGCGAGAGCAAGCCGCACCCTGGCGTTGGCCTCTATCGGAGCTTTATTGATTATCTTTATGTTGTTATATGGCGAATTCCGCAATGCCACTCAGAGCGTTATCATACTGATTAATATGCCATTAGCAATGATTGGAGGAATCTTGATTCTCGTTATTACCGGTGGAGAACTGAATATCCCGGCTATCATAGGTTTTATATCTCTGATTGGCATAGCAACGAGAAATGGCATGTTGCTGATGTCTCGCTACAATCATATAGCCGAGGATAAAAATCTCAGTCTCAACGAGCGCGTTGTCAAAGGTTCATTGGACCGCCTTAACCCCATTATAATGACTGCATTAACGTCGGCTCTTGCTTTAATTCCACTTGCGCTGCGCAGTTCAAATCCCGGGAATGAGATTCAGGCTCCTATGGCAATTGTCATACTCGGAGGCCTTTTATCGTCAACGGCACTCAATATTTTCATTGTTCCAATCGTTTACTATATGATAAATCGGAAAAAACAATGAATAAAACAATTATCACGATAGCTGCGTGCATCTGGCCGTTAGCAACCTATTCACTGACCTTTGATGACGCTGTAAACACCATAGCCGGCAAATCAACCGCGTTATATATGGCTAATGCCCAAGCCGAAGCAACAGCCGTCAATCTCTCTACTGCCGGAAATATAGCCGACCCTGAAATAGAGGGGGAATACTTGTTTGGCAATCAGCGGGCTGATAACAGGTGGAGCGTCGGAGTCAGCCAATCATTTGATTGGCCCGGAGTTTACGCTTCGCGTCGTCGTGCTGCCGACGCCGCCACACGTGCAACCCGCCTCGACGCGGCAGGGATATATGCCGAGACACAAACCAACGTGCGCCTGGCGCTGACCGACTATATAAACGCATGTCGCAATCTTGAAATCCTAAACGACGTTCATCAATCACTTGACGAGATTATCGACGTTATGGAGCGTCATCAAGGCAATCAATTGACAGTGCTGGATTTTAACAAGATGCAGATTGAACACGGAATATTAATGTCCACACTACTTACGTGGGAGGACCGTCGACAGGAAGCCGTTGCCGCACTCAAAGAGATTGCCCCGAGCGAAGATATTGCCGGGATGCTTGATGCGCTTGACCCCGTGTATCCTATTTATACTCTAAAAGCGCCTGCCGAATATATCGCTGCATTGGGCAACGATTACCGCATTAAAGCTCTTGACGCACGAGCCGAAGCTGCAAGGCTTGACATCGACGTGGCCCGTAAGGAACGGCTTCCGGGATTCTCCATCGGATATGTTCACGCATACGAAGAGGCTACCCATTTCAACGGTCTCACGCTTGGATTGACTCTTCCCGTATTCTCGTCGCGAAACAAAACCGCCGCTGCAACAGCACGCCGTTTTGAGGCAAACACAGCCCTAATCTCAATGCAATCAACCCTGGAAGCTCAAATAACATCAACATGCACGCGAGCCAAACGGCTCAAAAAAACTATCGACGAGCTTGCTTCTGTCTTTGAAACCCACGACAACATCGCGCTGTTGCGCAAAGCTCTCGACGGCGGACAACTCTCAACACTCCAGTTTCTGTCAGAAGTAAATTATATCCTCCAGGCCCAGCTTGACTACCTTGACCTTGTATACCAATACAACACGGCTATGGCAAAACTCTCGCGCTACAATTAAGCTGCCTGAATGATTTGCCGGCAAAACATTTTTTTGGAATTCCAGGAATATTTTGTACCTTTGTTATCGGTTATGCGAGCAAAGGGTTTTATACTGTTAATTCTTTTAGTCGTTATCCTGTGTGAAACAGCACACGGGGCGTCGGTTCGTCGTCGTTATGTACCTGCTGCCGACGTTGAATGGGGTTACGGTCCTGAACTAATTGAAGCCGAGATAGTAAAGCCTCGGGAAGTTCACTTTGTACACTATGGCGAAATTGTAGAGATTTCGAGTGATGTAGAAATTGAGAAGGTGGAAGTTTATGCCATTAACGGCTCAAAGTTAAGGGTAAAACGAGTTCGTGGAACACAGGTTTCGGTCAATACCGGCGATTTTGACTATGGTATATACATCGTTGTGACACATTTCTCCGACGGCTCAATACCGGCAGTCAACAAATTCATCAGATAACAATCACATAAAATAAATTTAGAATGGAAATACATGGCAAAATTATTGTCGCCTTGCCCGAACAATCAGGCACCTCTAAGAGCGGCAATGCATGGAAAAAACGCGAGTACGTTCTTGAAACGATGGATACTTACCCTCGCAAAGTGCATTTTCACTTTTTCGGAGACCGTGCCGACCAGTATCCTTTGAGCGTCGGTGAAGAGGTGACAATTTCATTTGATATTAACAGCCGTGAGTTCAACGGGCGATGGTACACCGACATCAGCGCATGGAAAGCCGAGAGGGGCAGTGCCACGCAACAGGCCGGACCGGTTCCTCCGGTAGTCAACGATACAATGCCGGGAGGATATGGCCTTGGCTCAGTTCCTGCCACTTCTCCACTTGAAGCTGCACCCGGCGGCGAGGATGACCTGCCATTCTAACACAGCGCCCACGCACATAACAACACAAAGAGAGAGTGCCCCAGTTCAACCCTGAGACACTCTCTTTGTATGTAACGTTGCCTATTAAACTCCGCAGCGCAGTATTCCGCGCTCGCTGCTGCGAATAAAATCAATAATGCTATTACGTATCGGCGTTACCGGATGCTCGGCCTCAATCTTTGCCAATGCTTCTGTAACGTTCAGTTTTGACATATATAAATCGCGATAGATAGACAGAATTTCGTCAACTTGCTCAGACGTAAAGCCGCGACGGCGCAACCCCACCGAATTTACACCGGTATAGCTGATAGGCTCTCTGGCTGCCATGACAAACGGCGGTATATCCTTATTGATTAACGCTCCGCCCTGCACCATAATATGCGCTCCCAATCTACTGAACTGATGAACGAGTGTACCACCTCCTATTACGGCAAAATCATCTATGATAACCTCGCCGGCAAGCTGGGTTGCATTGGATATTATAATGTTATTGCCAAGAGTACAATCGTGTGCAACATGGCTATAGGCCATAATAAGACAATTGTTGCCCACAACCGTCTGCCCCTTAGACGCAGTTCCGCGATTCACCGTTACACACTCCCGCAAAGTCGTATTGTCGCCGATAATTGCCAGCGTTTCTTCACCTTTAAACTTCAAATCCTGCGGAACTCCGGCTATAACGGCACCTGGAAATATCTTGCAGTTTGCCCCGATGCGAGCCCCGTCAAGAATCGTAACATTGCTGCCAATCTGTGTCCCTTCCCCAATCTCCACATTGCCCGCTATTGTAGTAAACGGGCCAATGGTTACACCGGGGGCTATCCGGGCGTCGGAATGTATAACTGTATTTGGGTAATCCATCATCTAACGTGATTTTGAACAACAGTTTTATTTGTTTTTGACTATTTGTGCCATAAATTCACATTCGGCAACAATCTTCTCGCCTACAAATACATATCCCTTCATTACGGCACAACCTCGACGCATGGGAGTCATAAATGATATATGGAACAGCAGAGTGTCTCCGGGAACCACCTTCTGACGGAACT
Organism: Muribaculaceae bacterium; assembly: GCA_022510465.1. Classification (GTDB taxonomy): domain Bacteria; phylum Bacteroidota; class Bacteroidia; order Bacteroidales; family Muribaculaceae; genus HGM05190. The sequence continues at coordinate 39,665 of JAFLTJ010000002.1, read as the reverse complement.
TCACATTGTCAATCTTCATAAAATAGGTTGAATAGCGCTCCGGCTCATCAACTGTATTAAGCACCAACAAGCCGCCCGTCTGCGCCATTGCCTCAACCAAAAGAACGCCGGGCATTACGGGTTCCTGCGGGAAATGCCCCTGGAAGAATGGCTCGTTGACTGTGACATTTTTGACTCCGACTATATGGCTTGTTCCCATTTCAATAACCTTGTCAACCAAGAGGAATGGATAGCGATGGGGCAAAAGTTCACGAATACGGTTATTGTCAAGTACCGGAGCCTCGTTAGGATTGTACACAGGGGCCTGTAGCTCTTGTCGCTTTATTTCGCGACGAATCTTCTTTGCAAAGGTCGTGTTAATTGTATGCCCGGGCCGCGTGGCTATGATTTTTCCACGAAGCGGGCGCCCTATAAGAGCTATGTCACCCAAAACATCCATCAATTTATGCTTGGCAGGCTCATTTTCGCTTGTCAATTCCCGATTGTTCAGATAGCCAAACTGATTTACATTTTTGTGAGGAACATTCATTAAATCGGCAATATGGTCAAGCTGAGACTGGTCCATCGGAGAGTCATAAATCACAATGGCATTGTCAAGGTCCCCGCCTTTTATCATGTTACTGTCTACAAGGGGCTCTATCTCACGAACAAACACAAACGTGCGGCTGCCGCCGATTTTTTCGGCAAACTCATCCAGCTTTTCAAGCGTGGCAAACTGATTGGTCAACACCGGCGAATCGTAAGCAACCATAGTGTCAATACTAAAATCCTCGTCGGGCATCACTATTATGGATGAGCCGTTGGAATCATCCCTTACCTCAATTTTTGACTTTACTATGTAGAAATCTTTTTCAGCCTCCTGCTCTTCTACCCCTACTCGGGCTATCTCGCTGCAATACAGCGCCGCGCTACCGTCTAAAATTGGTAATTCAGGCCCGTTTACCTCGATTACGCAGTTATCTATACCGGCTGCATACAGCGCCGCAAGACAGTGTTCAATAGTGCTGACACGCACGTCTCCCTTACCTATCACGGTACCTCGGATTGTCGACACCACGTTTTCGGCCACGGCATCTATAGCCGGAGCCCCTTCTATATCTATTCTGACAAAACTACGGCCGGTATTTTCAGGTGCCGGCTTGATTGTTGCCTCTATTTCAATTCCCGTGTGCAGACCCTTACCCTTAACGGAAAAACTTTCTTTGAGAGTTCTTTGTTTCATATCGTGATTTTCTTTCTTTATCATAAATTTCTTTAACCATTCTCCTTCTCCAGGTTGGCAACTCGCTCAAAAAGTTGGCCCAACTTCTTGATGTGTACACTTTGACGTGCAAAGTCCCCGGCATTAACAGCCGGATACCCCATCAGGCGACTCCCGGCTGGTACGCTTTTAGGAATACCGCTCTGCGCCCCTATCTGCGTATGGTCCCCTACGGTTATATGCCCGGCAAAACCAACCTGACCGCCTATCATGCAGTTAGCCCCGATGTGCGACGACCCTGCCATGCCGGTTTGTGCCGCCACTACGGTATTGCTGCCTATGGTGCAGTTGTGGGCAACCTGAATCAGATTATCCAATTTTACCCCGGCCGAAATCAGCGTACTGCCCATTGTTGCGCGGTCGATAGTCGTATTGGCACCCACCTCAACATTATCCTCGATAACCACGTTTCCAACCTGCGGTATCTTGTTATACCTCTCCCCAACGGGAGCAAAGCCAAAACCGTCGGCACCTACAACCACTCCGGCATGTATAATACAATCATTCCCGATAACACAGTCATGATAAACCGTCACTCCAGGGTATAGAATTGTATTGTCGCCTATCGAAACATTGTCGCCTATATAAACGCGAGGATAAATCTGGACTCCGCTGCCGAGCTTCACATTTTTACCGATATAGGCAAACGCCCCGACATAATTATCATCCGCAATATCAACCCCGTCAGATATATAACACGGCTGCTCTACCCCACGTCTCGTCTGCCTGGTCATCTTGTCAACCATCTCAAGCAACGATGCGACCGTGGCATACGGGTCATCCACTCTAATCAGCGTCGCCTTTATAGGCTGTTCGGCCTGAAAATCACGGTTAACCAACACTATCGACGACCCTGTCGTATAAATGTAAGGGGTATATATAGGATTGGCCAAAAAAGATATTGAGCCCTCGCGCCCCTCCTCTATTTTGGCTATCGTATTAACTTTTACATCTGAATCGCCCTCCACCGTGCCGTTACACAGCGCAGCGATTTGACTTGCTGAAAACTCCATAAGTTACAACTGTCGGTAATGGAGTGCAAATTTAGCCAAAAAAATCGAAACTCGGCCAATAACCTTGTGCAAAAATGGATTATTGAACCGTTTTTGACCACAAATAGATACTAAACACCTATTGCTCTTCACTTCAGCCCACCTCAAAATCGGCCCGCAAACGCTGATTCACAACCTCATAGACAACTACTCCGGCTGCTATCGACACATTCAGAGACCCGATTTTGCCAAACATAGGTATTGAAACACGTGTATCACACAGCTTCATCACAGCCGGCGAAATACCAACATCCTCCGCTCCCATAACCAGCGCAACGGGGCCCGTATAGTCACCTCGCGTATAGTTGAAATCGGCTTTCTCGCTCACGGCCACTATCTGATATCCGTTATCTTTCAGAAACTTCACCGCCCTGCCGATATTATTCTCCCGACACACAGGCAGATAATGCAATGCTCCGGCCGACGTCTTGATTGCATCGCCGCCTACGCTGACGCTGCCATGCTTGGGGATGACAATAGCATCAACCCCGGCACACTCACACGTGCGGGCTATCGCGCCAAAATTACGAACGTCGGTAATACCGTCAAGAACAACCACAAAAGGCAATCTCCCTTGCTCATACAATTCCGGGACAAGATGCTCTATCGGATAATAGGACACAACCCCGAGAATTGCCAGTGCTCCCTGATGATTTTTACGGGTTATACGGTTTATACGCTCCATCGGCACTCGTTGAACGTAAACACCGGCCTCCCGAGCCTTCTCCATCAGTTCAACAATCAGCTGACCGTTGACATCACGCGCTATCATCAATTTGTCTATCTCCCGGCCGGCATCTATCGCCTCCATTATGGCTCTGATACCATAAACATATTCTTCCCGTTGCATAAACCTCTAATTTTGATTATCAAGCAAAGCGCGAGCATTAGCCCTGGCCTCGGCCGTAACTGCTCCGTCACTGACCATCATTGCTATCTCGTCAAGACGCGCCGCGCTATCCAACCTGGATATTCGGGTATGCGTACTATGCTCGTCATCCTCTTTATAAACCTTAAAGTGAGCCTCACCCTTGGCTGCAACCTGCGGCAAGTGGGTTATGGCTATAACCTGGATATTGCGGCCCAAATCGGCCATCATACGCCCCATTTTAGACGCAACATCGCCCGAAACTCCGGTATCTATCTCATCAAAAATTATCGACGGAAGCTGCATCCGCGACGCTATTATCGACTTGACACACAGCATTAACCGCGAAATTTCACCACCCGACGCCGTCTCACCTACCGGCATCGGAGACTGATTCTTATTGAACGAAAACAGAAATTCGACACTATCGGCTCCTGTGACCGACAAATCGGCCGGATTTACGTTTATCTTACACTGCAGATTCTTCATTCCCAACGGCACGGCCAATTCCTGCAGTTTTGCTGCCAGCTGCCGCCCGGCCTCTATTCGGGCCGCCGTTATTTCGGCCGCACTCTCGCGAGCCAACGACCTGGCACGTCGGGCCTCCTTTTCAAGCTCGGCTATACTCCCGTCGCTGTCGTTTAACGCGCTGAGACGCATCGACAGCTCCTCGCGAATAGCTATCAGAGCCTCAACCGTATCTACATTATGACGATGTTCCATGCCATATATAGCATTCAGACGCTCCTCCACATATTCAAGCTCCGACGGGTCGGCCTGCAACCGTTCATCAACCTTTTGCAACGTAGACACAATATCGCCCAGCTCTATCGCCAGCGACTCCAATCTGCCCGGGATTGAAGCCTTTGCCGGAAGCACGCTCTCTATCGCGTTTACAGCCTCGATAGAGCTTGCTATCTGCTCTGCGGCACTATTACGCCCCTCCGAAAGAACGTCTAATGCCTGAGTCAGCCACGATTTCAGCTCCGTCAGGTTTGACAGAATATCCCGGCGTTGCTCAAGTTCATCCTGTTCCCCGGCAATTGGCGCCAGCTCGTCAAGCTGCTCCAGCTGATAGCGGGTATATTCCTCGTCGCGCCTATCCTGCTCTATCCTGACCTTTAACGTCTTCAACCGCTTCATCGCCTGGCGGAAAGCCGCATAGCGCGTCGCATGAACCGACAAACGGCCCTCATTTCCGGCAAGCGAATCCAACATTTGCATCTGATATTCCGGGCGCGACAACAACAGATTTTGATGCTGAGAATGAATATCTACAAGCTGCATCGCCACCCCGCGCAACAGAGCAAGCGTAACCGGCGAATCGTTGACAAACGCCCTTGACCTTCCGGTCGGCGAGATTTCACGCCTGAGAATACAAACCGCGTCATCCCATTCCAAATCATTGGAAACACAGAATTCCTTTAATCCCGGATAGCGGCCAACGGCAAATGTAGCCTCGATTACCGACTTGCTGTCATGGTCGGCCACAACACGGCTATCTGCCCTGTCTCCCAATATAAGCGACAACGCGCCAAGCATAACCGACTTTCCTGCCCCTGTCTCTCCGGTAATGATATTCAGACCAGGGGCAAAGCTTATATCTACACTATCTATTAGCGCATAGTTGGATATATGTAGCGACTCCAGCATACTTCTACTACTTGTTAACCCCCTTTTTTATCATATCAAGGCGCGTTTGTTCAGTTGGATAGAGACTCGACAGAAGCTCATACACCTTCTCCCGCTCATCCGGGGTCCCTTTCGTGTAAACATTCACAAGCTCATCAAGCTTCGCATCCTTAAACATCGACAAGCCAACCGACATCGGCGCCACCTGAAACACCTTGCGCAACGGCTCTAAGCTCTCGGTTATCGCCGCCCTGCCCTTATCGGGGCTAACCGACATTTCGTCTAACCCTTTGCGGTGATAATTATATATCATATCGCGCAACGAGTTTGTTGCCGGGTCGGTGTAAGCGCTGTACACCGCCGCCCTGTTCTTGTTATCCTCAAACTGTTTCCAACCGGTCTCGCCCGACGATTGCGCCATTCTTACCACCTGCTCTGCCCTATCCCAATATGGGTCGCCGCCACGGGGAGAGAACGAGTCAAAATCCAGCGCTATAATCAGATACGCATAAAAATTCAGAATCGCCGTCAGATTGCTCTCCATATTCGTTTCACTGAATATCAGCGGTTCATTCTCCTGATAATCAAATTCTATCTTCGTATCTTTAAAATTTAAAAGCGTCGAGTTATAGTTTGAATTATACACCGGGCGTGTCGACTGAACCTGCAAATCACCCGTTATTTTATTGTCGACATACTCCTTGACCGTAAAAAACAGTTTACATTCTATCTTCTCATTGGCGGCAAACTGGGCGTTGGTGAACTTTGTCGTATTCATATAATCGTTCATCGCCGCCTGCAGCGTCTCAAAAACCTGCTTGCCACCCGTATTTTGAACCTGCTGGGAATTTATCTCGACATTACAGTTCAGTTCCTGCGCTCCCACACGTTGCGTCAGAGCCAAAAGAACCGACAGAAACACCCCATATACAAATAATCTCCTCATAGTCACACAAACTATACGTTGAGCATATCTATAATAGCCACGGCAACATCTGCCTTACTCATCAACGGAAGAGCAACCTCCTTGCCGGCGACATCAATCACTGTCACCTTATTGGTATCCGTTCCAAAGCCGGCTCCGGCATCCCTGAGCGAATTTAGAACTATCTTGTCAAGATTCTTACGACGCAGCTTCTCGATAGCATTTGCCTTTTCATTATCCGTTTCAAGCGCAAACCCTATCAACTGCTGCCCCGCACGCTTAAGGCCGCCAAGAGTCGCCGCTATATCCGGATTTTTCTTCAATTTTATAACCGGCACATCATCATGCTCCCGCTTGATTTTTCGCTCCTGAACCTCAACCGGCGCATAATCGGCAACTGCGGCACTCAATATAGCCATATCAACATCGGCAAAACATGCAACACACTTATCACGCATTTCAACAGCACTCTCAACCGCAATCACCTCTATGTTAGGATGAACCGCCTTTAGCGCAACCGGCCCGCTTACAAGCGTAACCTTCGCTCCACGTCGAGCCGCCTCCTCGGCAAGTGCATACCCCATTTTGCCGCTTGAATAATTTCCTATGAAACGAACCGGGTCAAGCCGTTCATACGTAGGGCCGGCGGTTATCAACACCCTCTTGCCCGCCATCGAACATTGAGCCTCAAAATAGCGGTCTATCACCTTGACAATCTCTTCCGGTTCCTCCATGCGCCCCTTTCCAGTCAGATGACTGGCCAATTCTCCGCTGGTGGGCTCTATGATGATATTGCCATAGCTGCGCAACCGCTCTATGTTGGCAACCGTCGACGGATGAGCCATCATATCAAGGTCCATAGCCGGAGCCACAAACACCTGCGATTTAGCCGAAAGATAAGTTGTTACAAGCATATTGTCGGCAACGCCGTTGGCCATCTTCCCTATCGTCGAGGCTGTAGCCGGCGCTATTATCATCGCGTCGGCCCATAAACCCAAGTCTACATGAGAATGCCACTCCCCGGTGTTAGCCGTAAAAAACTCGCTGACAACCGGTTTACCCGACAACGCCGACAGCGTCACCGGAGTTATAAACTCCTTCCCCGACGGCGTGATTACAACCTGAACCTCTGCGCCGGCCTTAATCAGCAGCCTCAGCAGCGATACCGACTTATACGCCGCTATCCCTCCGGTTATGCCAAGTATGATATGTTTCCCTTTAAGCATTCCTCTTTTGCATCGATATTTTGATGTTCAAAAACGCATTCTTTGTATCCTGGCTGAAATCACCCTTCAATATCCAGTCCAAGAAACTTGTATCACGCTTCATCACATCGGCAGCCGCCTGACCCTTGTATTTGCCAAAATTGATTATCTCGCGGCCTTTGTCATCATAAACCAATCGGCCCATCAAATCAACATTCTTGTTCTGCGACGAATAGTGGCTTAGCATCTCCACATCGTTTTCCAAATCCGGATAACGGTCAAGCTGAGCCTTCAGAACCTCAATTGTCGCTTTAGTGTCGGCACACGCCGAATGTGCGCCATCAAGATTCTTATCGCAATAAAACCGATATGCCGCCTCCAAGGTCCTTTGCTCCTTCTTGTGGAATATCGTCTGAACATCTATAAAGTTTACCCGCTCGAAATTAAATTTAATCCCCGCGCGGTAAAACTCCTCGCTCAACATCGGGACATCAAAACGATTAGAATTGAAGCCGGCAATATCACATCCCGTCATAAACTCCTCCAGCGAGCGGGCTATCTGCTTGAATGTCGGCTCATCCTTTACATCCTCGTCACTTATATGGTGAACCGCCGTCGCCTCGGCCGGAATTGGAATACCCGGATTGATTCGTCGAGTCTTTTCGATAGTACTTCCGTCAGGATTAACCTTTACCATCGATATTTCCACAATCCGGTCATGCGTAATACTAAGTCCGGTCGTCTCTAAATCAAAAAATATCAGCGGGCGTTTGAGATTTAACTCCATTTCGCTTTGTTTATTCTGTGGTTTAATCCGTTACCGTCATCGGCATCAGCAACATCAACAACTCTGTATTCTCCTTATCCTCCGTGGGGGTAAACACGCCGGGTCTCGACGGGTCGCTCAGTTGTATTACAACCTCGGGAGTCGAGATTATATTGAGAATCTCCAGCAAATAGGGAGCGCTGAAACCTATCGTCATATCACTTCCGCTGAAACTGCACGGAATTGCCTCGCGGGCCGACAGACAGAAATTATTGTCTATCGCGCGCAGCGTAAGCATTTCGGTCGATATGCTCATCTTTATCAGCCCGTGATTGGCCGACACGAAACCGCCAACGCGGCGAACGGCATTCAACAGCAGCTGCCGGTCAATAGTCAGTGAATATGGATGATTTGTCGGTATCACGCGGTCATACGGAGGAAAATTCCCCTTGATTAACACACTGTTAAACGTATACGATTCGCTCTCAAAAACTACACCCTTCGATGTGGCCGTTACATTCACATCACCCTCCTTGGCAAACGCTGTCTTAAACACCTGTGCCGACTTCGACGGCAGGATGAACGACCCCGTTTGCTCCGGATGAACATTCCGGTCTATGAATCTAACCAGCTTGCGGGTATCGGTCGCCACAAATATCAGCCCGTTATCCTTGATGTCACACAAGATTCCCGTCATCATCGGGCGCAACGTATCTCCGCTAACCGCAAAGAACGTATTATCAATACCGCGTATTATATTCTCTGCCGGGATATCAAATTTCAACATTCCCTCCTCCTCTTGTTCAAATCGCTTCGGCATAGGATATTCACTTCCGCCAACAGCCACAAGATTATAATTTCCGTTGGGATACGTTATATCCACCGACAAGGTATCCTCGTGTATTTCAACCGTTATACCCTGCTCCGGCATCTCTTTGAGTAAATCTACAAGTCTGCGTGCATCTATACAGTAACTGCCTCCGCCCTCAGGCTCCGACACCGTCAGGCGCGCCTCCAACGAGTTTTCCATATCCGACGCCATCAGCGTCAACTGGTCGCCATCAAGTCTCAGGAGAAAACTATTCAGTATCGTTACTGCATTTTTCGCATTGATTACCTTACTTACAGCCGAAGCATAACTATAAAGTCGCTTGGAAGAAACATTAAATTTCATATCTAAATAGTGACTAATATTACTACTGTTTTTCTTAAGAACTTGTTTAATTCAATTCTACACGCAAATATACAAAAAAAAATCCACCCCGCAAATATCTATTTCAATTTGTACATTCACCCGCCCTGTTCTTCAAGTTCCATCGATGCCAACTCCCATAGCGACATCGTGTTCTCCAATCGCTTTTGCGTCTCGGCATGGCGCGTCAGAACCTCGTTACCAACATTTCCTGCCGCTATCTCATCCTCGATTGATTTCAACTCCTCCTCGACGGCGGCCACCTCTGCCTCCAGCTCCTCTACACGCTTGCGTTGACGCCTTATCCGTTTATCGCGTTCGCGCTGCTCGGCATAGCTCAGTCGCCTATCCGGCTGCAGCTTCTCTTTCGGTTGCTCAACAACCTTCTCTTTCGTGATTTCCGGCGATTTGCTAAGTTCCAGTTCTGCCAAATTCACAATCCTCTTCTTCTCAAGAAAATCATAAATCCCGCCCAAACATTCCTTCACTCTACCGCCGCCAAACTCATAAACCTTCTCCACAAGCCCGTCAAGAAATTCACGGTCGTGCGACACCACTATAACCGTTCCGTCAAAATCTTTAATCGCCTGTTTCAAAACATCTTTCGTTCTCATATCAAGATGATTCGTAGGCTCGTCGAGAATCAACAGATTTACCGGCTCCAATAGCAGTCTTATCATCGCCAAACGGGTTTTCTCGCCGCCCGACAACACTTTCACCCGCTTATCCGACGCTTCGCCGCCAAACATGAACGCTCCCAGAATATCACGTATCTTTGTCCGTATATCGCCGGTCGCAACGCGGTCTATCGTATCAAAGACCGTAATCTCGCCATCCAGCAACGACGCTTGATTTTGAGCAAAATACCCTATCTTGACATTATGGCCTATCTTCAAACTTCCCGTATAATCTATCTCCCCCATGATACATTTGACAAGCGTTGATTTCCCCTCGCCGTTCTTCCCTACAAAAGCCACCTTTTCACCGCGTTTTATAGTGAATGTCGCGTGGTCAAATACCTGGTGCTCGCCATAGCGTTTACCAACCTCCTCGGCTATTATCGGATAATCGCCCGAGCGTGGAGCCGGCGGAAATTTCAGATTCAGGCGCGACGTGTCAACCTCGTCTACCTCTATACGCTCTATCTTTGCCAATTGTTTTATACGACTCTGAACCTGCACGCTCTTTGTCGCTTTATATCTGAATCGCTCTATAAACTCCTCCGTCTCGGCTATCTGCTTCTGTTGATTCTGAAACGCGCGCATCTGCTGTTCCAGGCGTTCCTGCCTCAACTGCACATACTTTGAATAGTTGACACTGTAATCATATATCTTGCCCAAGGAAATCTCTATCGTGCGATTCGTAACATTGTCAATAAACGCCCTGTCGTGCGACACCAATACTACAGCTCGCGCCTTAGTCGTCAGAAAGTTCTCCAACCACTGTATTGACTCTATATCCAGATGATTGGTCGGCTCATCCAGGAGCAACACGTCAGGGCGGCTTAACAGCAATTTGGCAAGCTCTATTCTCATACGCCATCCGCCGCTAAACTCCGACGTTGGCCGGGTAAAATCACTCCTGTTAAACCCGAGGCCCATCAGCGTCTTTTCAATCTCAGCCTCGCCGCTCTCACTCTCGGCTATCGCGATTCGCTCCGTCATCTCCGTCATCTCGTCAATGATTCGCTGGTATGCCGCCGAGTCATAATCCTCGCGCGCTGCCAGTTCCTCATTCAGTCGGCTTAGGCGAGAATGCATTTCATCAATATGCGAGAACGCTTTCGACACCTCCTCTATCACAGTCCGCTCATCGCTAATTTCCATCTGTTGAGGCAGATATGCAACCGTCGTTTCACGAGGCAGCGACACGCTTCCGCTCGTCGGCTCCTGCAATCCGGCTATTATCTTGAGCATCGTGGATTTTCCGGCTCCATTCTTCCCCACCAACGCTATCCGGTCGCGCTTATTGATTACATAATTTATATTGTCAAACAGCGGACGCGCACTAAACTCTACCGACAGATTCTGTATCGAAATCATAGCTCAAACACCTGCTCTTAATCACCTTGTCCTTTTATTGCCAAATGGCAGCGGTAACGATATCGGTGGCCGAGCCTGCCCTCCTCTCAAAACCTTAAGTGCAGCCTCTACCCCGTTGTCTATTCTGTTAAACACCTGGTAATACGCCGCCTGGTCTAACGCGTCACGGCAGATTAACGCTCGCAGCTGGGTCACCAACAATTTACGCGAAACATTGATATATATCCATCGGGGGGCAACACCCTCGCCGGCTGCATAGTCTACAAACGATTGCAACAACACATCCTCCGGCGGTAGCTTCCCTAAAACCGCCTCTGCACTCTTGCACTTCGACAACTCGCCGCGATTCAGGTCAACATACATAAACGCATACTTCTGCAACAATCCGCCGTTGACAACGCTGATATAATAACTCGAATAGCCAGTCGTGTCATTAGGAACAAATACATCCGGGATAATACCGCCGCCTCCATAAACCGTTCGGCCGGTCAGCGTGCTGTATGCCAAGTTTGTATCTATCTTTATACTGTCAGGGCTATACAGCTCCCCGTTAGTATATCTCATCGCCAATTCCGTTTCATACTGGAGCGCCTCCCCAAGCTTGTACATCTTCTGAATACAACGTCCCGACGGGGTATAGTAACGAGCCACGGTCAGACGGACTGCACTGCTGTCGGGCAACACCATTTGATTCTGAACCAGACCCTTTCCAAACGACCTGCGCCCAACTATCACGCCGCGGTCATTATCCTGTATTGCACCCGCCAAAATCTCACTTGCCGACGCCGAATATTCATCCAGCATTATCACAACCTCTGCATCAGTCAGCGACCCCGTTCCGTCGGCAGCCGTCATTGCGCTCGGCCCTTCAAACCTTCCCTTCGTTGACACTATCAATTGACCTCGCTCAAGGAACTCATTTGCTATCAGAACTGCAGGCTCCATATATCCGCCACCGTTTCCGCGCAAATCGATTATGAACTTGTTGACACCTCTTTCGCGAAGTTTGATTGCCTCGGTAAGAAATTCACCATACGTATTGCGGCCAAACTTGTTAATCTTTATCAGCCCAACTCCGGGTTCTACCTCATACGCAACATCTATCGACGACACCGGGATATCACCGCGAGTCAGTTCAAACGGGAGCAGCCCCGCCGACGAGCTCCGCTTAATCCCAAGTTTCACTTTCGTGCCTTTGGCTCCGCGGAGTGTTTTCATCACGCGCTCGTTAGTCCACTTCTTGCCGGCGGCCACCGAGTCATCTATCGTCACTATCCTGTCGCCTGCCAACAAGCCGACCTTTTCAGCCGGACCTCCCGACAAAACCTCCAGTACATTTATCGTATCCCCCATCATGTTAAACGTAATACCTATGCCGCTGAACGACCCGTCAAGGTCATCATTGACCGACTGTAAGTCGCTCGCAGGTATATAGGCCGAATGTGGGTCCAGATTGGCCAGCAGGTGAGGTATTGTTAGTTCAACCAGCGAATCAGTGTTCAGCTCGTCAACGTAATAAGTCTGAATCATATCCAATATCTGCTCAAACTTATCTCCGTTGCCGCCACTTCCCGACCGATAAAATATCCGGCCCGAAAAAATCCCCGCTACAAACGACAGCGCTATTATCAACGGCAAAAATTTTGCCAAACCAAATTTACTCCCTTTCATATCCTCTCCTAACTTTTATAACCGGGCGTCAATCTAATCCAAATTCTCAATGTAATCACATTTTACCCCCGCCCGCTTCAACAATTCTATTCCGTCTGTAATCCGATACAGCTCGTTAAAAACCACGCGCTCTATTCCCGCCTGAATTATCAGCTTTGCACAGTCCAAGCACGGCGATGCCGTGATATACAATGTTGACCCCGCGCTCGAATTATTGCTTCTCGCAACCTTCGTTATCGCATTGGCCTCAGCATGCAGAACATACGCCTTGGTCGAGCCGCTCTCATCTTCACACACATTCTCAAATCCCGCAGGTGTCCCGTTAAAACCATCCGATATAATCATGCGGTTCTTCACAAGCAACGCTCCTACTTTTCGTCGCTCGCAATACGAGTTTTCCGCCCAGATTCTTGCCATGCGCAAATAACGACGGTCTATTATTTCCTGCTTTTCTTTCGTTTCCATAGCCGCAAAATTACAAAAATAATTTCATTAAACACCCCCATAAATTTACTTTTAGAAAACCACACCCTTATTTTATCCGAATTTTGCAGTATCCGGATTTTTTCGTAAATTTGCACGGTTTTCACGATGGAATTTCGTTTAACCGCTTATCAGTAAACATTTATCTATCGTTTGTTATGCGCAATCATCGCCGAGCCGTTCTTCTCCTTGAAGACGGCACCCGATTTGAGGGATTTTCTTTCGGCCACGAGTCTTCGACGGCCGGTGAAGTCGTTTTCAACACTGCTATGACCGGATATCCGGAAAGCTTGACCGACCCATCCTATCGAGGTCAAATTCTTGTTACAACATACCCCTTGCTCGGAAATTACGGGGTCCCGCCACGACGCGAAAAAAACGACGTCAGCGAATACTACGAAAGCGACGCAATTCACTGTCGGGCTATTATTGCTCAAGATTACTCCTTCGACCACTCCCATTGGCAGGCCGACCGCTCGCTCGCCCAGTGGCTTCAGGAAGAAAAAGTCCCCGGTGTTTTCGGTATTGACACCCGAGCGTTGACCAAGCACCTACGCGAGCACGGCTCTATGCTTGGTAAAATCATTATCGAGGGCGATAACGAGAATGATATTGATTTTTACGACCCAAACAAAGAGAATCTCGTTGCCGAAGTCTCCTGCAAGAACGTCGAGACCCACGGCGACGGCGACAAGACAATAGTCCTCGTCGACCTGGGTGTAAAACACAACATCATTCGATGCCTCACCCGCCGCGGCGTTAAGGTAATCCGTGTTCCCTGGGATTACGATTTCACGTCAATCCCCTACGATGGCCTCTTCCTGTCCAACGGACCCGGAAACCCCGATATGGCCGAAAAAACCGTCATCAATCTCCGCAAAGCCATTGAGATTGGCAAGCCAATCTGCGGCATCTGCATGGGGAATCAGCTCCTGGCAAAAGCCGCCGGCGCATCGACCTACAAGCTAAAATACGGCCACCGCAGCCACAATCAGCCCGTCAGGCGTGCCGGCACAAACTCCTGTTACGTCACTTCACAGAATCACGGATTTGCCGTCGACAACAACACCCTCCCGGCCGATTGGGAACCCCTGTTCATAAACATGAACGACGGCACCAACGAAGGTATACGACACAAAACAAAACCCTTCTTCTCCGCGCAATTCCACCCCGAAGCCTCATCCGGGCCAAAAGACACCGAGTTCTTCTTTGACGAATTTATCGACGCCATAAACAAATCCCTCCAATCTAAACTTTAATCACAATGAACCAGCACAATATACAGAAAGTTCTACTACTGGGCAGCGGAGCCCTTAAAATCGGTGAAGCAGGCGAATTCGACTATTCCGGTTCCCAAGCTCTGAAAGCGCTGAAAGAGGAGGGTATCTCTACCGTGCTTATCAACCCGAATATTGCCACCGTGCAAACAAGCGACGGTTTTGCCGATAAAATCTACTTCCTCCCCGTTACCCCCTATTTCGTAGAGAAAGTAATCGAAAAAGAACGGCCCGACGGAATCCTCCTTGCCTTTGGAGGGCAGACCGCGCTCAACTGCGGCGTCAGCCTGTTCCAGTCCGGAGTTCTCGACAAGTACAATGTCAAAGTATTGGGCACCCCGGTTCAGGCCATTATGGATACCGAAGACCGCGAGCTTTTTGTACACAAGCTGGACGAAATTGATGTCAAAACCATAAAAAGCGAAGCCGTCAACACCGTCGACGACGCTCTCAATGCAGCTGCCCGATTGGGCTACCCCGTTATTGTGCGGGCCGCATACGCCCTTGGTGGGCTCGGCAGCGGATTCTGCGACAACGAAACCGAGCTTATCGACCTGGCTTCTAAAGCGCTGTCTTTCTCCCCGCAAGTCCTTGTTGAAAAGTCGCTCAAAGGTTGGAAAGAAGTCGAATATGAAGTCGTTCGCGACCGCTATGACAACTGTATCACAGTCTGCAACATGGAAAACTTCGACCCGCTCGGTATACACACCGGCGAAAGTATCGTAGTTGCTCCATCCCAAACTCTTTCCAACGAAGATTACCATTTCCTGCGCAAACTCGCTATAAAGATTGTTCGTCACGTCGGCATCGTCGGCGAGTGTAATGTTCAGTACGCATTCGACCCCGAGTCAATGGATTACAGGGTGATTGAAGTAAACGCCCGCCTTAGCCGCTCATCGGCCCTCGCTTCTAAAGCAACCGGCTACCCGTTGGCGTTCGTTGCCGCCAAGCTCGGCCTTGGGTACGGCCTGTTCGACCTCAAAAACTCAGTTACAAAAGTCACCTCTGCATTCTTTGAGCCGGCTCTCGACTACATCGTCTGCAAGATTCCGCGCTGGGACCTCGGAAAATTCCACGGTGTTCGTCGCGAAATAGGCTCCCAGATGAAATCAGTTGGTGAAGTTATGGCTATCGGCCGAACTTTCGAGGAAGTTATTCAGAAAAGCCTGCGAATGATTGGGCAAGGAATGCACGGATTCACCGGAAACAGAGACTTCTCAATCGACAACATTGACAAAGCTCTTGCCGAGCCTACCGACAAACGTATATTTGTTATTGCCAAGGCTCTCCAGGAAGGCTATTCCGTGGAGCGGATACACGAACTCACAAAAATCGACCGTTGGTTCCTATTCCGACTTGCCAACATCGTTGAGACCAATCGTGAAATGGAACAACACGACAGCCTCGACACCCTCCCCGATGACCTCCTAAAGCAGGCAAAGAGTCAAGGTTTCAGCGATTTCCAGATTGCCCGCGCTATCTTCAAAAACAACATGAACAACCACGCAGCCGCTTCAAGCGACTCCGTGCGTGCCCATCGCATCAAGCAAGGCATTACCCCCGTCGTAAAGCAGATTGACACTCTTGCCGCCGAATATCCGGCCCAGACCAACTATCTCTATCTGACCTATAACGGTTCTACCAACGACGTGGAATATCTCCACGACCACCGCTCAATCGTAGTATTGGGCTCCGGAGCCTATCGAATCGGCAGCTCCGTTGAATTCGACTGGTGCTCCGTAAACGCCCTTCTAACCGTCAAGCAGCAAGGTTGGCGTTCTGTAATGATAAACTACAACCCCGAAACGGTTTCGACCGATTACGATATGTGCGACCGTCTATATTTTGACGAGTTGACCTATGAGCGAGTAATGGATATTCTCGACCTCGAGCAGCCAAAGGGAACAATTCTGTCGGTAGGCGGACAGATACCAAACAACCTCGCCATGCGACTGGATAGCGCCGGTGTCAACATATTCGGAACAACTGCCAAAAGCATTGACAACGCCGAAGACCGCAACAAATTCTCCGCCATGCTCGACCGCATCGGTGTCGACCAGCCAAGATGGCGGGAATTGACAAGCTTCGACGACATCAACAAATTTATCGACGAGGTTGGATATCCGGTGCTTGTTCGCCCCAGCTATGTACTTTCCGGAGCCGCCATGAACGTGTGTTCCAACGACGACGAGCTGCAACGCTTCCTCCGACTCGCGGCAAACGTATCCAAAGAACACCCCGTTGTCGTTACTGAGTTCATTCAGAACGCCAAAGAAATCGAAATGGATGCCGTTGCAAAGAACGGCGAGATACTCGCTTACGCAATCTCCGAGCACATCGAGTTTGCAGGAGTTCATTCAGGCGACGCAACCATTCAGTTCCCGCCCCAAAAGCTGTATGTTGAAACGATGCGGCGCATCAAGAAAGTATCGTCAAAAATCGCAAAAGCACTCAACATATCAGGGCCTTTCAACATTCAATACCTCGCAAAAAACAACGACATAAAAGTGATTGAATGTAACTTGCGAGCCTCTCGCTCTTTCCCGTTTGTTTCCAAAGTTCTAAAAATAAACTTCATCGACCTCGCAACCCGCGTCATGCTGGGACTGCCGGTTGAAAAACCACACAAGAACGCTTTCGACCTCGATTATGTCGGGATAAAAGCCTCCCAGTTCAGTTTCTCGCGACTCCAGGGAGCCGACCCTGTTTTGGGTGTTGACATGTCGTCAACCGGGGAGGTTGGCTGTATAGGCGACGACACCGATGAAGCCATCTTGAAAGCAATGCTTTCCGTAGGACTCAGGTTGCCACAGAAAGGAATACTTCTTTCAACCGGTTCTCCAAGGCAGAAAGCCGACATGCTCGACGCAGCCCACCTGCTACACAAACATGGACTGAAGATATATGCCACCGGTGGCACTCATGCGTTCCTTACCGACAACGGCATCCCCGCAATTCGTGTTTATTGGCCGTCGCAGGATGATATGCAGCCACAGGCTCTGCAGCTAATGCAGAATCACGAGATTGACATGGTGGTAAACATCCCCAAGAACCTCACCCCAACCGAGCTTTCCAACGGATACAAGATTCGTCGCGCGGCAATCGACCTCAACATTCCGCTTCTGACAAACGCCCGCCTGGCTTCTGCTTTCATCCGGGCATTCACCACCCGTTCTCAAGATTTCATTGAAATCAAAGCCTGGGATGAATATTAAGTAGCTGTTTAGGCCGATTTATCGCTTATCGATTGGTCAAATTGTCGCCAAATAAGGAGATAATAGCCAAATTCACCAAAATTAGCGTCAGAAAAATACTGATTTAACTAATTTTGCATTCCGAAACCGAAAATGTAACCTTTTATCGTGGCAAGTAATCTTGAATTAAGCGACATATACGATGCAGCGCGTGTCCTTAAAGAGGTCGTGCGACATCCTCGATTAATTGGCGAAACGAGCCTCAACCCCGACGCTCACATATATCTCAAACCCGAGAATCTGCAATACACAGGCTCATTCAAACTACGTGGCGCCTATTACAAAATTGCATGTCTCTCCGACGACGAGAAAGCGCGTGGCGTCATCGCCTGCTCGGCCGGAAACCACGCTCAAGGTGTGGCTTTTGGAGCGACATCCAACGGTATCCGCTCCCTGATATGCCTTCCGGCAGGAGCGCCAATATCAAAAATTGAGGCGACAAAAGCGCTGGGGGCCGAGGTATGCCTGGTCCCGGGCGTTTATGACGATGCCTATCAAAAAGCCATCGAGTTGCAGCAGGAGCACGGGTACACAATGATTCACCCCTTTGACGACCCGCTCGTAATCGCCGGCCAGGGAACCATTGCTCTTGAAATAATCGAAGAAATGCCCAACGTCGATGCCATCATTGTGCCGATTGGCGGGGGTGGCCTCATTGCCGGTATGGCTTTTGCCATCAAGCAAATAAATCCGAATATTAAAATTTATGGCGTTCAGGCATCAGGAGCGCCGTCAATGGTTGAATCGCTGCACGACGGCAATCGCGTACACCTGGAATCGGTCGCTACAATCGCCGACGGTATCGCCGTAAAAGAGCCCGGAATCAACACTTTCGAGATATGCCGGGAGTACGTCGACAAAATTGTTACCGTAACCGACGATGAAATCGCCGCTGCGATTCTCGCCCTAATGGAAAAGCAGAAACTCATTGCCGAAGGCGCCGGAGCTGTTGCCGTCGCCGCGGCCATGTTCAACAAAGTCCCCATAAAAGGATTAAAAACCGTATGCGTCGTTTCGGGTGGAAATATCGACGTCACATCCCTTAACCGCGTCATCACTCGGGGTCTTGTCAAGAGCGGCCGCAACACATCACTCAAAATTGACCTCAGCGACCGCCCGGGCCAGCTTGCAAACGTTTGTAACATCATAGGAAATTCGGGAGCAAATATAATCTCGGTTGTTCACGAACGAAACACTCCGTCACTCCCAATCAACTCTTGCGTTCTGCACATCGAAGTGGAAACTCGAAATCTGGAACACATATCCCGGCTCAAACAGCAACTTACCGAGGCCGGCTTTACTCTAATCAACAACTAATCTACAAGAATGAAAACAAAACGAGTTCTCTTGATAGGATATGCCATGCTCACAGGGATTTTTGCATCCCTCGCAGCCGAGAACGTCACGGCCGCCGACAGCTCCGTTATCTTGACACTTGACCAGTGTATCGAGATTGCACTTAGTCAGAACCCGACAATACACGTTGCCGACATGGAAATTGACCGCCTCGACTTTTCGAGAAAAGAAACAATCGGTCAGCTACTGCCTAATATCAGCTTTACCGGAATGTACAACCGCATGATTGCCAAGCAGGTTGCCTACATGAATATGGACAATTTCCCGGGATTTGGCGACCTCGGAGGAGATACCGACCTGCCCGAATCGTCAGAAAGCTCATCCAAGAAGAAAAACGACAATGGTATCAAAATGGGCCTCGACAACAGCTATCAGTTAGGATTCTCCGCCTCCCTGCCGCTGATTGCTCCCCAACTTTGGAAAGCCATCGACATATCCGATACTCAGATACTTCAAAGCATTGAAGAAGCCCGCTCTTCACGCCTTTCTTTAGTGGCGCAGATTAAAAACGCATACTACACTCTCATGCTTGCGCGCGACTCGCGGCAAGTAATCCTGCAAAACCTTGACATGGCCCGGTTTACTGCCACGCTGTACCAGAAAAAATTTGAGGTTGGAACTGCATCCAGGTTTGAGGTTTTGAGAGCGAATGTGGCTGTAGCAAACATCGAGCCTGAGTTAACACGCTCCGAGCTATCCATCAAGCAAGCACGCCTACAGCTTCTGCTTCTCATGGGTATCGGCCAATACATTGACATTGACCCGGTTGGCTCACTGGCCGACATCGACGTGCAACGTATTCAGGCATCCATATCGCCAACATTCGACCTCTCCGGAAATACCGACCTTAGAAAACTGGACTTAAACACTCAACTCCTCAACAACACTCTGAAAGTACAACAGATGGCATGGTACCCAACCCTTGCACTGACAGCATCCTACAACTGGACATCATCCAGCGACGGTAATCCGCTGCGCAATTTCCGGTGGAACCCCTATTCGGTAGTGGGATTGACACTCTCGGTACCAATTTATCAGGGCGGTATGAGATACAACCGCATAAAGCAAGCCAAAATACAGGTCGACGAAATGAAGTGGCAGCGCGAAAACCTTGTAAATGCCGTCAACACACAAGTCAACGTGGCCTACGACAATATAAATCTAAACCTCAAGCAGATAGCATCGTGCGGCGAAACCGTAAATCAGGCCTCTGTCGCCCATGAGATAGTTGCTCAAAGTTTTGAAATCGGAGCCGCAACCTACCTTGACCTCCGCGATGCCGAACTTTCTCTGACAACCGCGCGACTATCTAAAGTTCAAGCTATCTATGACTACATCATAGCCACAATCAATCTCGAGCAATTGCTTGGTTCATACAACGTTGAGCAATATATGCCTGCAAGATAAACCGTTTATAAATACCCCAATATAACTTTTTATGTCATACAAAAATTTTCACATCATAGCTCTGTCGGCCGCAATGCTTTCACTCTCGGCCTGCGGTTCTTCCGACCAAAACACAACCGAAGCCGATTCTACCCGCGTTGAGGAGGCCCCCATCGTTGACGTCGAGCAGGTAAGCTCACGCATGGTGCCGCAAATAGGCGAATACACCGCGTCAATCGAGGCTTTCAAAACCAACAATATCACATCTTCAACGCCAAACCGTATCAAAAAAATACTCGTTGACGTAGGCTCAAAGGTTGCCCGCGGACAGCGCGTCGCCATTCTCGACGACGTCAACATTGACCAGCTCAAAGTCAGGCTCGACAACACCGAGCGCGAATATCAGCGGGCGCTAAAGCTCCTCGAAATAGGCGGTGGAACCCAACAGACAGTCGACCAGGTCAAAACCGAGTTGGATGCAGCTCGCCGGCAGTATAACAACATGGTTGAAAACACAATCCTGACATCCCCGATATCGGGAGTGGTTACTGCCCGAAACTATGATCCCGGAGATATGACCGGAGCCCTCCCTATTCTCGTCATTGAGCAGGTACAGCCCGTTAAAGTCATACTGAACATTTCTGAAAGCGAATTTTCAAAGGTTCACAACGGCATGAAAGCCGAAATTACACTTGACACATATCCCGACGAAAAATTCGCCGGAAACGTCAGCCTCATTCATCCGACAATCGACCCCGCAACACGCACGTTCACAGTTGAAATTACGATACCAAACGCTACAAACAAAGTCCTTCCCGGCATGTTTGCCCGCGTAACCATGAGCTTTGGCGAGGAAATGCACGTTGTTGTGCCCGACCGAGCTGTTGTCAAACAAACAGGTTCGGGTAACAAATACGTCTATGTCTACAACCCGTCAACCAAAACCGTCAGCTACAACAAAGTAACATTAGGTCAACGCATCGACAACTCCTATGAGATAATCGACGGCGTACCCGACGGAGCCTCTGTTGTAATTTCCGGACAATCAAAACTGGGCGACGGCATGAAAGTTGAACTTCTTTCAAGAAAATAAACCATTATTCTGCTCATTAATCACTTTCTGAACACACAACGATGAGTCTATATTCAAGCGCTGTTAAACGACCGGTAATGACCGTACTCTGCTTTGTTGCAGTCGCCATTATGGGTCTGTTTTCTCTCAGCAAACTTCCAATCGACCTATATCCCGACGTGGAGACAAACACCATCATGGTATTGACAACCTACGCCGGCGCCTCGGCTCAAGACATCGAGCAAAACGTCACTCGCCCGCTTGAGAATGCGCTCAACGCGGTAAACGACCTCAAACACATATCCTCCAAGTCACGTGAAAACATATCGGTTATCACCCTCGAATTTGAGTTTGGTAAAGATATCGACGTTCTGACCAACGACGTGCGCGACAAGCTCGACATGGTAAAAAGTGCCCTGCCCGACAACGCCGAGAACCCCATTATTTTCAAGTTCTCGACCGACATGATTCCAATTATCATGCTCTCGGTGCAGGCCGACGAGTCAATGCCCGGCTTGTATAAAATTCTTGATGAAGCCGTGGCCAACCCGCTGGCACGTATCTCCGGCGTCGGCTCTGTATCGATATCAGGTGCCCCAAAACGTGAAATACACATCTATGTAGACCCACGCAAAATCGAGGCCTACAATATCCCTATCGAGACAATTGCAAGCCTTGTCGCTGCCGAAAACCGCAACATTCCAGGCGGCTCGTTTGACATCGGGTCCGACACATACGCCCTCCGTGTTCAAGGCGAGTTTACTTCGTCTGACCAGATGGGCAACATCGTTGTTGGCTCACACAACGGCGGCAACGTTTACCTGCGGGATGTAGCGACTATCGACGACTCGCTTGAAGAGCGCGCCCAAGAAACATTCAACGACGGCGTCAAAGGTGCAATGATTGTCATTCAGAAACAATCGGGCGCCAACTCTGTTGAGATTTCCGACAAAGTTCTCAAAATGCTCCCGTCGCTCCAGAAAAGACTTCCATCTGACGTCAAGCTCGGCATCATAGTCGACACATCCGACAATATCCGCAACACTATCAACTCTCTTGTGGAGACCGTCATGTACGCCCTTCTGTTTGTGGTCATCGTCGTTTTCACATTCCTGGGGCGTTGGCGAGCAACATTGATTATCACAATCACGATTCCAATCTCGCTTATTGCGTCGTTCATATATCTGGCTGCAACCGGAAACTCTCTGAACATCGTTTCGCTTTCGGCGTTGTCAATATCAATCGGTATGGTGGTCGACGATGCCATTGTGGTTCTTGAAAACGTCACGACCCATATTGAGCGCGGCGCCGACCCAAAGC
Organism: Muribaculaceae bacterium; assembly: GCA_022510465.1. GTDB lineage: Bacteria > Bacteroidota > Bacteroidia > Bacteroidales > Muribaculaceae > HGM05190. The sequence goes on along the minus strand of JAFLTJ010000002.1, from coordinate 16,903 downwards.
AGGCCGCAGTCCACGGCACCAACGAGGTCGCCATATCGGTAATTGCTTCTACACTGACCCTTATCGCGGTATTCTTCCCGCTGACACTTGTAACCGGTATGACCGGCGTACTGTTCCAGCAGCTTGGATGGATGGTGACAATTATGATGATTATATCAACCATCTGCGCGTTGTCTCTGACCCCCATGCTCTGCTCTCAGCTCCTGCGTCTCAACAACCGTCACGGTCGGTTCTACAAGCTATTCTTCACCCCTATCAACCGCGCACTCGACGCTTTCGACAACGGATATGCCCGCTTGTTGAAAACCGTTGTTAGCCACAAGACTATAACAATTCTCGTTTGTCTCGGAATATTTTTCGGTTCCCTGTTGCTTATGCGTAGCGTCGGTACCGAATTCTTCCCGACGGCCGACGACGGCCGCCTGCGCGTATCTCTTGAACTCCCCATTGGCACTCGCGTTGAGATATCCAAAGACGCCGCCAAACGGCTTGCTTCCGAGTGGCGCGAGAAATATCCCGAAATAAAGGTGTTGAACTACACAACCGGCAGCGCCTCGTCTGACAACACTTTTGCGTCGCTCAGCGACAACGGCCCACACATCATTTCAATGAATATCCGATTAAGCAACCCGGGCGACCGCGACCGAGGAATCGTTGAAATTGCCGACCTCATGCGTAAAGACCTTCTTCACTACCCCGAATTCAAGAAAGCTCAGGTAAGCGTCGGAGGTATGGGGGCCGGTATGGGCGGACAGTCAACCGTCGATTTTGAAATATACGGATATGACTTTGAGACAACCGACTCCATTGCACGCCAGCTTGCCGACTCGCTGCGCACATTCCGCGGCACGGCCGACATCATCATATCGCGTTCAGACTATCAACCTGAATACCAGGTAGATTTCGACCGTGAAAAGTTGGCAATGTACGGTCTGAATCTTCAAACGGCAGCCACCTATCTGCGCAACCGCATCAACGGCGCCCTGGCATCAACATTCCGCGAAGATGGCGAGGAATATGACATAAAGGTAATGTACACACCCGATTCACGTACATCGTTGGAAGACATTGAAAATATTCTAATCTATTCATCAACCGGACAGTCAATCCGCGTCAAAGATGTCGGCAAAGTTGTTGAACGCTTCACGCCGCCTACCATTGAGCGTAAAGACCGCGAACGCATCATCACCGTCTCTACCGTTGTCAACGGAGTACCGATGAACGTTGTTGCCGACCGTGCCAGGCTCGCCATCGACCGCATGCACATCCCAACCGGAGTCAACATTGAACTCGCCGGTAGCATTGAGGACCAGCAAGACTCATTCCGCGACCTGTTGACCCTCGCCGCGCTTATCGTCATTCTGGTTTACATCGTAATGGCAGCACAGTTTGAAAGCTACACCTATCCGGCCATCATCATGACATCATTGATGTTCGCGTTCTCGGGTGTATTTATAATCCTGTTCCTCAGCGGACACACGCTGAACGTAATGTCAATGATTGGAGCCATCATGCTTATCGGTATCGTGGTGAAAAACGGTATTGTGCTTATCGACTACATTACCCTCAACCGCGAGCGCGGAATGTCAATCAGACTGGCGGTTATCGACGGCGGTAAATCACGTCTGCGCCCGGTTGTAATGACTACTCTGACAACAATTCTCGGTATGGTGCCAATGGCAGTCGGTACCGGACAAGGCGCCGAAATGTGGCGGCCCATGGGTACTGCCGTAATCGGCGGTCTGACCGTTTCAACCATTTTAACACTACTCTTTGTTCCAACCCTTTACTGCATCTTTGCCTATAACGGCGTGCGCAATCAGCGCCGCAAAATTCGCAAGGCAGTTAAAGCTAAAAACGACAATCTATGAAAGCAGTAATGATAACATACGACCAGGCCCACCATGAGCGCATTCTCAACCTGTTGGATCACCTAAACTGCCGCGGATTTACGTCATGGCCACAGGTGCAGGGGCGTGGCAGCAAAACCGGCGAACCCCACTATGGTTCCCACGCATGGCCATCCATGTCATCGGCAATCCTTACTATCGTGCCCGATGAACGAGCCCAGTCGCTTCTTGACGGGCTTCAGGCCATCGACGAAGAAACGCCGCGCCTGGGCCTCCGCGCCTTTACCTGGAACATTGAAAACTCAATCTAAAAAACGGCAAATTGCAATTTTGGCAATATTGGCAAACTAACGTTATGAGTATTGAAGAAGCCGTGTTTAACCGAACCCGACTGTTGGTGGGCAACGACTGCATGACCCGGCTGTCGGAGGCCAGGGTGATAATATTTGGCGTAGGGGGCGTAGGGTCGTGGTGCGCCGAGTCGCTGATAAGGTCAGGTATCAGACATCTGACCATTGTTGACAGTGACCGCGTGTGCGTTACCAACATCAATCGCCAGCTTATGGCCACCACCGCAACGGTAGGAAAGGTAAAGGTCGAGGCTCTGAAAGAACATCTGCTGCTGATTAACCCGAAAGCCGACATCAATGCTTGCCAACAGATTTTTTGCGCCGAAACGGCCGGCGATTTTAACATTGAGACATACGATTATATCATAGATTGCATCGATTCTCTTAAAGACAAGACTTTACTCATTGAGCTTGGCACGAGGACTAATGCAAAATTTCTATCATCAATGGGGGCGGCTCTAAAGGTTGACCCTACAAGAATAAAAGTTGCCGAATTCTGGAAGGTGCAAGGTTGCCCGCTGGCCCGAATGTTGCGAAAACGTTTCAAACGTCTCAAACGCTTTCCGGCAAAAAAATTTCTATGCGTCTTTAGTGATGAGCTTCTCGAAAACAAAGGGAGCAATGAGGCATGCGGGACCGGGCAATGCCTATGTCCAAAGAATCAGAACGGGCCGGGCGATTCTTCTCTGACAAATCACGAATGGTGCAGCTCTAAAGCCCAGATTAACGGCTCGTTAATGCATATTACATCGATGTTTGGCATTAGTCTCGGCGGCCTCGTCATCAAAGATATTCTAAACCGGCAATAGCCCCGACTCCATTATTCCAATCGCCTTGGCATAGTCATCTCCACTCCCCGGCATAACGATGGCGTTCTGTGCCAATCGCGATTATTTTCGCTGCAAGTGTATTTTTTTAAAAAAAAATTTGGTGGATTGAAAATAATTGTATTACCTTTGCGGTGTACTAATTCACTAATACACCATTACAGCGATACACTAACGATTATGATTGACATTAAAAACCTATCTTTCAATTACTCACGGAAGAAAGCTCTCGTACTTGACGACTTTTCTCTATCGATAGGTAACGGTGGCGTTTACGGGCTCCTTGGGCCAAACGGCGTTGGCAAATCCACCCTGCTCTATCTCATTTCCGGATTACTCACCCCTCTGAAAGGGTCCTGCTTGATAAACGGGATAAACTCGCGCCTCAGATATCCCGATTCTATCAGACGAATTTTCCTCGTTCCGGAAGAATTTGAGTTCCCGGCAATCTCTCTGCAAAAATATGTTGAGATACATGCCCCCTTCTATCCCGATTTCGATTATGACGACATGAAACACAGTCTGAGCCTGTTTGGGCTGGAAGATAACATCAATCTCGGGGCGCTGTCGATGGGGCAACGTAAAAAAGCCATGATGGCGTTTGCCCTGGCCTGCAATACCCCTATTGTGCTGATGGATGAACCAACCAACGGCCTTGACATACCGGGGAAAGCGATGTTTCGCAGGCTAATTGCCGAAAAAGCCTCTGCCGAACGCCTTTTCATCATCTCCACCCATCAGGTAAGAGACCTGGACTCGCTGCTCGACCATATTATAATCATGAACCAACAACAAGTTTTGTTAAACGCTTCAACCGAGGAGATTCAGAAACGAGTAATATTTGAAATCACCAACGACCCCGAGGTCATCAACAGCGCGTTGCACTCACTTCCCGGCATTGGCGGAACCTCTGTTATGTTGCAGAATAAATACGACGAAGATACAAGGCTCAACCTTGAGATTCTTTTTGATTTTGCATTTGCCAATCCACAGAAATTATCGACACTATTTAACAACCCAACCAACACCGAGGAACTATGAAACACTCAAGTCAAACATTTAATTTTCACCGTTTAACCCTCTTCTTGAAATGCTATATCGGTGAAAACAAGCGTAATCTGCTTATTTTTGCCACACTCATGTTGACTCTTCCAACCCTCCTCGTCTGTATAGGCACATGGTTGGGACAGGATGTATATGACATCCAATACCCCTCATATTACGATTCAGATTATGACCCGCAACACTGGATGGTGGCTTTCGTCTGCTTTAGCCAAGCATACTTATTTGCAATGACTGCCGGCTCGAGAGTATTTTCTGCATTATCAACAAAGCACTCGCGATTAAATTTTTTCACAACTCCGGCGTCAACCCTTGAAAAATATATCGCTCTGACGATTGTTTACGTAGCCGGATATGCTCTGCTGATGTTCATTTCGGTCAATATGGCAAACATTATACGCGTTGGATTATTCGGACACATGAGCAATAATCTACTGATGGTGCCATTCCCTGAAATGATGGGCCGAGTAAATTACTCATTCCCTTACCGTTCAATGGTTCTGATATGGAGTACATTTGCCGTCTCGATATCAATTTTCACCGTTGGCAGCGTCTTATGGCCACATAATTCTTTCATAAAAACATTGGTAGCCATTATCGCTCTATCAATTATCATCGGGAGCTTGACAACATCCTCGATTGTCTACAAAGCCGTGACATTAGGCTCAGTGGGACCTCGGTTTGAGTGGATGGACAGCGAACGCGCCATTATGAATCTAGTAATCATCGGCAATTTCATTTCTTCGATAGCCTGCATGGTTTTTGCCTATTTCAGGCTTAAAGAATGGGAAGTTATTTCACGCTGGTAATTTTTTGAAAATTTATATCTATGTTTAGCGATAATTCACGTGCCATATACCTTCAGATAGCCGACCGCATCTGTGATGAGATACTTGCACGCAATTATACCGAAGAAAGCCGGTTGCCATCGGTCAGAGAATATGCTGCGTCGATAGAAGTTAATGCAAATACTGTCATGCGCACATACGACTGGCTTGCTGCCCGCGATATTATCTACAATCGACGCGGTATAGGTTTTTTCGTTGCACAAGACGCTCTAAAAAAAGTAATCGAAATTCGCCGACGCGAGCTCTATGACCAGGGTCTGCCTCGATTCTTCCATCGTATATCTCTGCTTGGAATAACAGCCGATGAGCTGCACGTTCTATACTCACGGTACTTAAACAACCATCAAAATTCTTCCAAATGAAAACTACAACCAAAATATTAATCGGTTTTCTGGCCGTTACATTCATTATAGCCTTCACATGGCCACTAATTATGCTAACCAAATCTTCCAATTTCTCCCGGAGGCATAACTTTGAGTTGGCTGGCACAACCGATACCGTCAAACCCGGCAATTTTAACAGAATATTAATTGACGGCAATCCGATAGTAACATCTACAACATACTACTACGAACCTGTTGTTCTGAAATATGCTATTGTTGAAGATGCAACGATTTCAGAACCGGTAATCGAGCTTGACAGCGCATGGGCCGCCAATATCACATTTGACAATAACCTTGACGGCACACTGACAATCGATATTGATATGCATACAATTCAACAACCAATCCAATCTGATAACGAACTTCATTCTCGAGATTATGTCTATCGCGATAATTACGTTTCTGTTGATGTTTCCATTGACAGCAATATATTAGTTGCAACAATCCGCGTTCCAGCAGGAACCTTAAAATCAATTGAATCTATGCGTACTCCGTGCCGCCTTGATTTCACCGGATTCACCTCTCCCGTCGAGATTTCATCTGACGACAATTCCATTTTCGTTAATTGCACAAACTGTAATTTCAGGAATTTACGCTGTAACTCAGACTATATTATCTTAGAAAAAACCGATAATTCCAAGATTGACAACCTCGACCTGTATGGAGGCTCTGAAATCAACATTGAGCCCCAATTTAACGTGACGCAAGTCACCATTCATCCCCAGGCCGATGAAGACAGTTTGGTAAATCTCCAGCTTAAATATCCCAAATCCGCCAAATTAATAGTTAACAATTAGTTACAAAGCACACACATACCATACACATAGCAAATAGACAAGAATAATCGGAGCAATCGGTATTACCGAATGCCCCGATTATTTGTATTCCGTTTTATAGGCTCTAATAACGGCTCTCCACTACGCGCCAGTCAACTATATCCCACAATGCGTTGAGCGAGTCGGCTCGGCGATTCTGATAATCAAGATAATAGGCGTGTTCCCACACATCAAACGTCAGCAGCGGGGTCAAATTTTCGGCCAGCGGCGACCAGGCGTTTGCACCTTGCCTTATCTCCAACTTGCCATCCTTATTCTTGACAAGCCATACCCACCCTGAACCAAACAATGAAACGCCCGTTTCAACAAACTTCTTCTTAAACTCCTCAAATGAGCCAAATTGCTCATCTATCGCACGACGTAAATCGCCTGCCGGCTCACCGCCGCCGTCGGGGGAGAAGCTAAAGAAATAGAAAATATGATTCCAAGCCTGGGAGGCGTTGTTAAACAGCCCACCATTACTATTTCTGACTATATCCTCAATCGGCTTGTTTTCAAACTCGGTACCCTCAATCATACGATTCAGGTTATCAATATATGCCTTCTCATGCTTTCCGTAGTGAAAATCTACAGTTTGCTTTGAGATTGCCGGCTCAAGAGCCTCGGCTGAATACGGAAGTGCTGGTTGCGTAAACATAATTCTAAAGTTTTATGGTTTCTATACACATAGAACAAAGAAAGCCTCCGAATGGTTCACTGCAACCACCCGGAGGCCATATATTTCAAGTCTGCCGACCTTATTTTTCGTTCAATATATTATCTGCAATCAAATCGACCGAATAATTCTTCACCATAAAATCATAACCCCGGCAGCCCATCTCTTTTATGTTCTCGGCCGAACCCGAAAGTCTGGTCATATTCCTGACAAAGGTTTCCAAATCGCCACTTTCGCACCACAATCCGAAACCTCTCTCTTCGGCAATGCGACCAATATCAGTACTTACATCACTTGCAACCACCACCGGCATCCGGTTTTCAAGATAAGTGAGAAGACGCGACGGGAAATTAGGAATCGTGAATCGCCGGTCAAGAAATATCATCCCTACGTGACAAGCCCTGATAAATTCGTCATACTCATCTTTTGGCATCGCGCTCAGCAGAGTGGCGTTGCTCGGTTTATGCTCATCAAACCATCGCTCTACCCGTTTAAACTCCGTTCCGTCACCTATCAGCACTATGTGACTATCGGCTCGTGATTCGTTTGCTTCCAGCACCTTAAACAAAAATTCCCCCACTTGAGGCTTTCCCAAGTTTCCACCATTGATAAATATCGTTTTATCAACAGGAATATTATACCGTGATAGAATTTTATTTCGCTCCACATCCGACAATCTGTCCCGTTGCAACGGTTGAATAGCGTTGGGGCATAACTCAACATTTGCGGGGTCGATTTCAGGATTATTGTCTATAACATATTCCACATTAGCCTCCGACATGCAACCTATCCGGTCAGATAGTTCATACAAACGCTTCTCTTTCTTGCGAAATACCTTGTATAACAATCCGCCCGGTTTCATTAACCCGAGGTCAACGGCATTTTGCGGAAATATATCTTTCAACATCAGGTAGCTGCGACATTTACAACGTTCCTTGACATGTTTAATGGCATCGTAAAACGTCACCGGCGGCGTTGCATATAGCACTATGTCAAACGGAACATCACCCCAATACCGGCTTATCGCTTTATCAAACTGCCGGTCAAGCATCAACATTGAAATCCCCTTCTCCATAAGCCCGGCACTGCGAATATTCAACGTGGCAATATTCAGAAATTGGCAATGCTTTGCCTTAACTAAGTATGTTTGCTTTCCAAAACGTCTCTCCAATGCCGAGGCTATATAGACATCATGCCCGCGGTTGATAAATTCTCTCATCAAATCAGGATAAATACCGCGAGTGTCGATATTATCAAATCTTGTGATTGAAAGGAACAGTATATTCATGTATGATTTAATCTTTACGCCACACCATTTTGTTAACAACAGTGACGTATGATTGAATTATTTTCACAATAGTTGCCGATACATTCTCCCCGGTGTAGTGGTCAACCGGTCCACCATGCTCCCTGTCACGATGCATGGAAACCGCGGTTTCTACTGCCTGCAAAAGACTGTGTTCTTCTATTCCGGCCAGTATAAAACCACCCTTCTCCATCGACTCGGGCCGCTCGGTGGATGTTCTGATACTTATTGCCGGAAACGGATATCCTGCTGAGCTAAAGAAACTCGATTCTTCGGGAAGCGTTCCCGAGTCGGAGATTACAGCATAGGCATTTATCTGTAAATTATTGTAATCGTGAAAGCCGAGCGGTTCGTGGCACACAACCCGCTTATCAAGCTTAAAACCACTATTTTCCAGCCGCCGACGACTTCTCGGATGACAGCTGTACAAAATTGGCATATCATATTTACCGGCAAGAGCGTTAACAGCCGTAAATAATGAATTAAAGTTGCGCTCTGTATCAATATTTTCTTCGCGGTGGGCCGACAGCAGTATATATCGCCCTTTCTCTATGCCAAGTCGCGATAAAATCTCGCTTGACTCGATGGCCGGCAGATTTTCATGCAATATCTCGGCCATCGGAGAGCCTACAACAAACGTGCGCTCCATGGGCATGCCACATTCCGACAGGTAGCGCCGGGCGTGCTCCGTGTAACACAAATTGACATCCGATATTATGTCAACAATACGTCGATTGGTCTCCTCCGGAAGTGACTCATCCTTGCAGCGATTTCCTGCCTCAACGTGAAAAATAGGTATATGAAGCCGTTTTGCTGCAATTGCACTTAAACAGGAATTGGTATCACCGAGAATAAGCAACGCGTCGGGCTTGATTGTCGACATCAGTTTATAGGAGCAACTGATTATATTACCGATAGTTGTGCCAAGGTCCTCACCTGCAACATCCATATATACATCCGGAGTTCCAAGCTTTAGGTCATCGAAAAACACACCGTTCAGATTATAATCATAATTCTGTCCGCTATGTGCCAGTATCACATCAAAGTATCGGCGACACTTATTGATTGTAGCCGAAAGGCGTATGACCTCGGGGCGAGTGCCAACAATAATCAGCAACTTTAATCGCCCGTCATTTCTGAAGCATGTATCTTTATAGTCGGTTTTCATCTTTAAACTTTATCAGAGTAAGTATCAGGCTTGTCGGGATTATACACTTCATTACACCATATAAGCGTAATTAAATCCTCGCTGTCCGACAAATTTTGAATACTATGTGTATAACCCGGAATCATCTCCACAACCTGCATTCGCTCGCCGCAAACCTCAAAATTGAGAACCTCATCGGTATACTCATTTCTAAGTTTGATTAACCCGTGCCCTTTGACAACCACAAATTTCTCATTCTTAGAATGATGCCAATGCTCACCCTTTACTATGCCGGGGCGGGAAATATTAACCGAAAATTGACCGGCCGCTACCGTTTTAATTATTTCGGTAAAAGACCCTCGTGCGTCAACATTCATCTTCAACGGATAGCACATCTTTTCTTTCGGCAAATAACTCAGATAAGTTGAATACAGTTTCTTTTCAAGGCCACCCGGAGTTAAATCGGGGATAATCAAAGTCTCGGGCTCCTTGCTAAACTTCTCAAGCATTCGCGCTATTTCGCCAAGCGTAGCCGTATGCGTTGTCTCAACCTCACAGTATATCCCGGCTCGATGTTCCCTCCCATTTAACGCTTCTATCATCTCCTCTACCAGGTCGTCTATATACACAAGTTCAAGCCGTTCGTCGGGATTGTTAATTTTAATCGGTAAACCGTTAGCTATATTGTAACAAAAAGTAGCTATAACCGAATTATAATTCGGCCGGCACCATTTGCCAAAGATGTTCGGGAAACGGTAGGTCATGACGTTCACCCCGGCTTGCCGTGCGTAATTGAACAGTAACTCTTCACATTCACGCTTGCTCTCCCCGTATGGATGACCGGCATAACGCCCTGCTTGCCTCGCATGTATCGAGCTGCTGAACATTATAGGGCAACGATTTCCGTGCCTATCCAACGTTTCAATAAGTCGGGCAGTAAAACCAACATTTACATTTTTAAAATCATCACTCTTCGGCGGGCGATTAACCCCGGCAAGATGAAAAACAAAATCGGCCTCACCACAATAGTGTTCAAAATCCTCGGCAGTCGAATCGATATCATATTCAAACACCTCGTCAATTTCAACCCCGGGACAGGCAACTTTGCCGGTCTTTATATTCAAAAGCTGAGAACACAGATTTTTCCCCACAAATCCACGTGCACCAGTTACTAAAATCTTCTTGCCCGCCATTCCAATATTTGCTTAAGCCAAACCTAAATCATCACGAATATCACGCAAACGCAATAACTGTTGTTTCATTTCTTCAACGTCAAGACGATGGGTGTTGTGGCTATGATAATCCTCTATCTTTGCAACCTCCTTATTTCCTTGCGTGAAAAATTTATCATAGTTAAGGTCGCGGGTATCGCAGGGAATCCTATAATAATTCCCCATATCGACAGCCTTTGCCATTTCCTCTCTGGTCACAAGAGTTTCATAGAGCTTTTCGCCATGTCGGGTGCCGATGATTTTAACCTCGGTATCGGCATATCTTGAATCCACGCGGGCATATAATTCCTTCAACGACAGTGCCAACGTTGCAAGCGTAGCTGCCGGTGCTTTTTGGACAAACAAATCGCCATTATGGCCATTCTCAAACGCATACATAACCAAATCTACAGCATCCTCAATCGTCATCATAAAGCGCGTCATTTCGGGGTCGGTTATGGTTATCGGTCCGCCTGATTTCATTTGTTCAATCCACAAGGGAATAACCGAGCCACGTGAGGCCATTACATTCCCATAGCGAGTGCAACAAATAACAGTATCGGCATTATCACCCAACTCCCTACCTTTGGCTATGGCGACCTTTTCCATAAGAGCCTTTGACATCCCCATTGCATTAATGGGATAGGCAGCTTTATCGGTTGAAAGCACCACAACCCTTTTTATTCCATGCTCAATGGCCGAAAGCAACACATTCTCCGTGCCAAGTACATTTGTTCGAGTCGCCTCAATCGGGAAAAACTCACACGATGGCACTTGTTTCAATGCGGCCGCCGAGAACACATAATCTACTCCGCGCATAGCAATGTCGACCGAACGCTTGTCTCTGACATTTCCAATATAGTATCTCACCTTCGGGCTCTGCAGCTTGTGACGCATGTCGTCTTGCTTTTTCTCATCGCGCGAGAAAATACGTATCTCCTTGACATCCGAATCCAAAAACCGCTTCAACACAGCCGTTCCAAACGACCCCGTACCACCCGTTATCAACAATACCTTATCTCTAAATATCGACATACCAACTACATTACTTGATTGATTCTCTGTATTAACTCATCTGAATTATCCAATGAAATAGATTCATCCAAATTCCTTTCCATTGTAGATATATTCTTTAACCCTTCGGTTGTCAATCCTTCTATAAAACGCTCGATAGATTCATCCGACGACGAATCTATCGAATAGCCACATCGGTACTTTTCCACTTGCCGAGCCGAGTATGTGTCTTTTGACACCACTATTGGCCTACAAAAGAAAATACATTCATACAGCTTATTTGTGTCAAGAATTTGCTCATTTAGCTGACTGTTGTCGTATGTTGACACTACTACATCAATCGTCTCATATATGGAACTCAACTCCTCGGGATTCTTAAAACTACCCATAAACTCTACATTTGGATAAGAATCAAGAACTTCACGAAACGCTCCAATCTGAGAGCTTTCGCCATAAATCAAAAATTTGTGATGGGGGAATTTAGTCCCTATTATTCTTCCAAATCGACCAAGCGTCTCAACTGAACGCGGAGCGCCGACAAATCCGAAGACCAACCTTTCTGTATTAAAATCACTCTTCGCAGATGGGCGTTTCCCTGCGTAATATAAACCGAGCCTATTTGTCTGAATCAGTATCTTTGAATCGTTCTCTGCATAACCCAGCCAACGTCTAAACCCTTCAGATGTCATTATTGTCAACCGAGAACATCTGATTATCCATTTATCTAATAATTTCAACAGAGAACTGACTTTAGAGAATTTTGAATAGCCATATAATATATCCGAAATCTCATAAATATACGACACATTCAAAAACGATAGTATCAAAGCCTGTTTCATTCCAAAAGCATAATATACTGTCCCCCGTCGTTTCTCTTTTTTTACTATTTTAATTGTTGATAGTAATATCTTCCACAACTTTGACCGATGGTCGCAACCATCTCTCAGTCTGCCCAAATCATATTGTTCTATCTCCTCCGACAATCTGTTCTGCATATAGATACCGGTATTGTATGAGTAGAATTTACACATAAAACCGGCCGTATATAATGCCTCAACACGCCTGATAATACCGGGTTGTGAATTCATCCCCGACAAAAACACCAACTTCCTGTTCGATTCAACAGATTTACTCCTCTCCACCGATGCCCGACGTTCAGTCACGCGCAAACAAATCTCGCGTATACACCTTTTGTGATATATCTTTAAGTTCCTCCGAGTTTCGATTAGCTATAACCGCATGGCTGAGCCGTTTAAATTCCTCAAGGTCATTTACAACCCGGCTGCCGAAAAACGTCGTTCCATCCTCCAAGGTCGGCTCATAAATGATTACCGTAGCGCCTTTTGCTTTAATTCGCTTCATAACCCCCTGAATCGACGACTGCCGGAAATTATCGCTGTTCGACTTCATTGTCAACCGGTAAACACCTATCACACACTCTCGTTCGGTCGCATTCCCGTAAGTATTTACCGACGAATAATCGTAATATCCGGCCATTCGCAACACCTGGTCGGCTATGAAATCCTTGCGGGTCCTGTTACTCTCAACTATAGCCGTCATCATATTCTGAGGAACATCGGCATAGTTGGCCAGCAACTGCTTGGTATCCTTTGGCAAACAATACCCTCCGTAACCAAACGACGGATTATTGTAATGGGTACCGATGCGCGGGTCCAAGCCTATACCCTCTATAATTGCCCTACTGTCAAGACCCTTAATCTCGGCGTACGTGTCAAGCTCATTAAAATAGCTCACGCGCAACGCCAGGTAGGTATTTGCAAAAAGTTTTACAGCCTCAGCCTCCTTCAACCCCATATACAACACCGGGACATCCTCGGCCAAAGCCCCCTCTTTAAGAAGACCGGCAAACGTTTTGGCGGCTTCAGTCAGAAGCGGAATGTCGGCAACTTTCGCTATCGCCTCATTCTCATGCCTGTATTCATCCGAGCTCAGCAACTTGGGATAACCAACAATGATGCGACTCGGATACAGATTGTCATACAAAGCCCTGCTTTCCCGTAGAAACTCCGGCGAGAAAAGCAGGTTCAACCTCTTGACCCCTTTTTGAGAATACTTGACATACAGACTCCGACAATACCCAACCGGAATTGTCGACTTTATCACCATGACGGCACGAGGATTTACAGCCAATACCATGTCTATCACATCCTCTATGCAGTGAGTGTCAAAATAATTCTTGACAGGGTCATAATTTGTCGGCACCGCTATGACAACATAATCAGCATCCCTGTAGGCACCCTCGCCGTCAAGCGTCGCTTGCAAGTCAAGCTCTTCTTCTCTAAAATACTTCTCTATATACTCATCCTGTATCGGCGACTGGCGTCGGTTTATCTGTTCCACCTTTTCCGGAACAACATCAACTGCCACCACCCTATTGTGTTGGGAAAGCAATGTCGCTATACTCAACCCAACATAACCTGTTCCTGCTACTACTACTTTCATAATATCTTTCTCCCTTACATTTTAAACAATTGATGCTCCCGATGCTCAGCCATCGCAAAACCCATAAACATCCATAAAGCAAAACATTTGACACCCGGCCCAAATGGTGCCTGGGCCTCGAATATCGAATTTATCATCAAAGCGATATACAACATCAACGCAACGGCCGTCACCGGAGTCCTCTCCCTGCTATAACGCCATGCCGCTACACCGGTCATCGCAACTATAACATACACCGGAGCTGCTCCTATCAGCCCATACTGCCCCAATATTGCAACCGGGAAACAATCTAAATAAAAATTGCCGAGTCCAGTCAGAAAATTTCCGGGAATCTGACTCAAGATAGCACCAACCTTAGTGGACCGTTCCGACGACAGCGACTCCATGTTGTACATATCCCTGTTGGCCAGTAGAACATTATCAAAAAAATATCTGGCCATATCCACGTTGCACAAAGTCCACACAACTATCCCAATCACCGCAACCACGACACCGGCCATAACATACTTGTTCCTGTAAATTACCGTCAGATAGACCCCCATAATAACGAGCCCCACCATTACAGCCCTTGACTTTAGCATGAATATTTCCGCGACCAAAAACAGAGCCACAACCACCGGCAACAGCAGTGCCCATCGGTTTCGGGGTCGAAATGCAAACATCAGCAGCAACGAATTCAGCAAAATCTGTGCCATCGAGTTTTTTGAGGTGTATATATCATGGGGGCGGGCAAACGAAAATCCCGAAAGATAATCCCTGTATATCACGAAGCCAACCACCGCGGTCGTTGCAAAAACAAGCATAACCAGCCAATTCAGAAACCTTTGGCTGCCATATTGCCGCCACACTGCCATTGACACACTGCCAACAACCAACGCTATCAACACATTGTTGAAATCCGAACCAATATAGCCTCTGTCAGTCAGCAGCTCCATCAATCCGCAGTAAGTAAAAAACATAAAAGCCGCCGCATACACAATCTTCAACCGGCTGCTATATAAACTTCTCGGAGACCTCGCCAATATGAATCCCAGCGGCAACAGCCATGTAAATTTAAACGCTAATCCGAGCTGCGTTTGCCGCAAATCAGGCAATTGCGACAGAATACTCAGCACAACGGCCACAAGATAAAGCACCGCCGGCAATACCATTACCACCCTGCTGCCACGTGTCTTTATTTCAGTTCCCATAGCCAACCCGTCATTCAATTTTCCAATGGAGCAAGACAACTGGCCGGAAGCGTTGCGGTCCAATGAATACCCACTGTATTGGTAATCTCCAAAGAAAAAGTAGCCTCAATCTGTTCATCCGCCGCTGCTGCCCGCGACAAAGAGCGCCTTACCGTAGCCTCAAGACCGGCCAATGCGCCGCCGGTCACCACCACTCGCTGCCCGGCTGTCAACTCAGGTTGAGCCATACCAACCACCATGTCGGGCGTAAAAACCGACACCATCCGCTGAAAAGCAACCATATCGTTTGTCGGTATTACAGCCACCGGAGAGTCAACCGAAGCCGTCTGCCTGTACACCCATGCCATTTCGCCTATCGCGGCAAGGAGCGGCTCTATTTGACCCTCAGTTGCCTTGAAAAACAGCACGTCGGGCAACAATGGTTTCATCTCATATTTGATATTTCCACCCTTTTTCCGCGCCACCTTGGCCATTGGATAAAACGTTTGCGGCATAGAAATTCCCGGCATATTGCCAACGGCGGTCTCTATATCATCGGGCGAAACGCCATGTCTGAGTTTCATCGCATGCCATTGACTTCTCGTCGGCCTCACCACCCTGTCCGCCACTATATCCATTATTTCAATCCTGCGTCGCTCGTCGGACTCTACACGCTCAACAAGCCTTATCGAATGGTTCACGGCCGGCATACGACCTACAATGCCGACAACATTCTCCGGACCTACTCCCGCCTCAAGCGCTAATGAAATCCATAACAGAACCGCCATATCATCATCATACATCAACGGCGCTCCATACATCTTTGTCAGCAACATCGACAATTTCGACTTAACATCGGCGGCTATCCTGGCGTCGGTACGTCTACCCTGCTCCATCTGAAACACAAACTTGCGGCGGCTCGACACATTTCGCTCTATAATCCCTTTTGCCGACATCGGAACCGGCGGAAGACAGTCCTTTCTCATCCTGACCACATCCTCTACCCGCAAACCACCGCCCAATACGCTGACAAGCAGTATATCAAACCATTTGCGATATTTAACATCCACATCCGGGGCCGACGCTATCCGCGTCATCATTGACAGAACTTTCGCCTGATTGGGCAGTTCCATGCCGGTATCGGCAACGTAGCCCGCCATCCTGTCAAGCAATTCGTCAGCGACATACGCCCCGCAACCATGGCGATGCAACATCGCTCTGACATTCTCCACATAATACCTCGCCGTTGTCAACTTAAGATTACCGGCAACCATCGCCCCAATCCATTTCGCGGCCACATCATCCTCCTTTTCGCTCTCCTCAACCGCCTTTGTAAACGACTTGAGGGCATACCGATAGGCCCGCGATGTTTTAGTGTTATCTTGTTGCAAATCTGTTTCGAGAACAGGCAATATCCTTTTCAGATTATACAACTGATTATCACCGGTTTGTGCATCATTCAACAAATCTAAACAACCCGTTTCCTTGGATATGACAAATTTACCCCCATCATCCGGCATTTCCACCGAATCACAGGAGCAACGCACCTCTATTTCATAATCCAATGACATCTTGATGGTTACAGAAGTCATTCAAATCCTTGTAGGATATGCACACAAAATTAAGCATAAATATCCTAAAATCAAAACAAAACTTCAACCACATCGCCACCCACCCCACTTAACTCTCACACCCTCTCCTGTAAAATTGCCCGGAGGGCATAAAGCTCATTAGCCCCCGACAAAGGCCTGGGAGCGTCAGCGACACAGGCCGGTCGGGGGT
>JAFLTJ010000019.1 GCA_022510465.1 Muribaculaceae bacterium | reverse complement strand
TCAAGTCCCAGTACTGCTGCTGATTTTTGTATCGGTCGAAGTTGTAATGGTTGGACCACGTGGAAAGACAAAGATGACAATACGCTTGATTCTGTTTATCGAAAACAGTTGGATTAGTTGGATAACATGAATGGATATACACCTATAAACAGCATAGTCCAATTGATGTGTGCAGGATATGTTGCGCGAAAATGGCAACAAGGAAGCGGAATTCGATGTGTCGAAGCTGACAGCGTTCTGTGTAGATGTATATTCAAATGAAGTTAATGAGAGTACTACCCAGAAAACTACCCAGAAAACTACCCAGACCCTATCCGATGTACAAATAGCTATTCTTGAATACATACATAATCACCCTAATGCAAGTCGTAAAAAAATTGCGACCAATCTAAACGGTATTACAGAGAATGGCGTGAAATATCATCTGCAAAAATTGCAAAAACAGGGAATTATCAAACGTATTGGTGCTGATAAAGGCGGATATTGGAAAATTAATGATGGTAGTAATTAAAAACACCTTCAATACTTCTTAACTCTATCTTTCAATAACCTGCACAATCTCCCAAAAATTACAATTCTTTAAGCTTAGTAGCCCTGATAAAATATATTACAAAAAGAAACGCCGCCGTAAACAACGACACCGAGAAACTATAAACAATACCATCTATTCCAAGACTCGTTTTCAAGCCCATAACGTAAGTAGCCGGAATACCTATGACGATATAGCTGATAAAAGCAATCCACATCATCGGCTTCACCACAGCCGTTCCTCGAAGCGCATTCGCGAAATTTATCTGCGTGGCATCCCCCATCTGATACAACACCAACGGAACCAGCAAACCGCTTGACATTGATATAACCATCTCATCATCCGTAAACTGGCCTATGATAAATCTACCACCCAGCACAAATATCAGCGAAGATATTGTAGCCGTTACAAGTAATACATGATACCCGCTGAACGCCACCCGCCTCATTGCCTCACGATTTCCAATACCCATTTCATTCGACACCAATACCGATACAGCCGACCCTATGCTATAATAGACACAAAAACCCAACGTTCCCGTCATCACTATTATCTGAAAAGATGCCAATTCAAGCGTTCCGAGCCAGCCCGCCATGATAGCCGCCGCCGTAAATGACCCACTCTCCAGCGTCATCTGCAACGACACCGGCAGCGATGTACTCGTTATCATCTTCAACAGCTTTCCCCCTATTTTTCCACTTCTGAATCCATTGCTATACTTTTCATAGCGACCTCCATACAAGAACACGCAGCCCAATAATACAAAAGCCATCAGCCTCGACACCAATGTTGCTATACCCGCCCCTGTCAACCCCAGTTCCGGAAACCCAAAATTACCCTCTATCAACAGGTAATTTCCAATAATATTGACCACATTTGAACCAAGTATAATCCACATTGGCAACGACGAACGATTTATTCCGTATGCCCACTGCGCAAAAACATTAAACAACGCCACAGGTATCAACCCACCCAAATACAGCAGAAAATAAGGCCTTATCAGGCAATGCAACTCGGCCGGCTGGTCAAGATATTCAAGATTAAAATAAACCAAGAGCATCACAGCCGATATAATCAGGCTAAACAAGACATTAGCCAAAACACCGTTTTTCAACAGCACCCCTATACGCCCGTATTCCCCCCTGCTGTAGAGCGACCCTACCAGCGGAGTCAACCCGTAGGTAAACCCCAGGCATGCAAAAATAGCAACATTAAAAACGTTATTGACAAATGATGCCGAAGCCAATGCCTCAGTCGCATATTTGCCTATCATTTTAGTGTCAAAAAATCCCGTAACAATCATTCCCAATTGGCCGACCAATATTGGAAATCCAAGCCGACCAATTGCAACATAATCATCGCGACGTCGCGCCATCAATAACACTCATTCTCATTTGGAAAATCACCGCTCTTTACATCCCCTATGTAACTGCCAACAGCCTCATCTATCACCGTTGCAAGGTCGGCATAACGGCGTAGGAATTTCGGAGAAAAACCCTTGTTGATTCCAAGCATATCCTGTAACACAAGCACCTGACCGTCACATCCGTTACCGGCTCCGATTCCTATCGTAGGTATACTGAGCTCGCGGCTCACCCTGCTGGCCAATTCTGCCGGTATTTTCTCCAGCGTAACTGCAAAACAGCCAATCTCCTCCAGCATTTTTGCATCCTCTATCAACTTGTTTGCCTCGGCCTCCTCTTTGGCGCGCACATTGTAAGTGCCAAATTTGTTAATCGACTGAGGAGTGAGTCCAAGATGACCCATTACAGGTATTCCCGCGCTGATAATACGCTCTATCGACTCCTTTACTTCGCTACCCCCCTCTATCTTTACAGCCTCTGCACCACTCTCCTTCATTATCCTTACAGCCGACGCAAGAGCCTCGGTAGAATTCCCCTGATAACTTCCAAAAGGCATGTCACACACCACCAGCGCCCGCTTGACACCGTTTGAAACACACCTGGCGTGATAAATCATCTGGTCAAGAGTTATAGGCAACGTAGTCGCATTTCCTATCATAACATTTGAAGCCGAGTCACCAACCAAAATAGCATCGATACCCGCCTCATCCACCAAGCGAGCCAACGAGAAATCATACGACGTCAGCATCGCTATTTTTTCTCCGCGCTCCTTCATTTCCTGAAAGCGACGTGTAGTCACCTTCCTTTTATCTTCACTATATGTCGACATTTTTAATCTTTATTTTAATCCGCGCAAAAGTACTAATCAAATACTTTTTCTGCAAAAAAAACACTATCTTTGTGCTATTACAAACCCTTAAATAAAATCTAAATCATGTATTCCGACCCCAAAGAGTGCCTTTA
Organism: Muribaculaceae bacterium; assembly: GCA_022510465.1. Taxonomy (GTDB): domain Bacteria; phylum Bacteroidota; class Bacteroidia; order Bacteroidales; family Muribaculaceae; genus HGM05190. Next base: position 30,096 of record JAFLTJ010000019.1, on the reverse strand, counting down.
TTGCACCAACAACGAAACGCTCCATTCTTTGATGATTGAGATAGCTCCACTCAAAGTTTCAAGAGCATTTTTATTCAAAGAACAAACTTATCACGGCCGTTGTCTCGTTGCCTATAACCGTCACGTAAACGACCTTAACGAACTGAGCGACGCCGAGTTGGCCGATTTTATGGCCGACGTTGCACGTGTTACGAGAGCCATGCAAAAAGTCTTTAATCCCGTCAAAATCAACTACGGAGCCTACAGCGACAAGCTTTCTCATCTTCATTTCCACCTCGCTCCAAAATATGTCGACGGGCCCGATTATGGCGGAACATTCCAAATGAATCCCGGAAAAGTTTACCTTACCGACGAGCAATACGCCCAAATGATTGAACAGATAAAACAAGCCCTCTGATTACAAACCGCCTAATATTAGGGCTCCCAAACCAAAACTAAAAACAGCTATAACAGTAAATCAAACCCGTTATAGCTGTTTTTTATTTATTCATAATTATTGAGGGATTCTGATATATTTTCCACCATCATTGCTCTCAGCTCGGGCGGTGAAATAACCGTTATTCGAGGCCCGTACGACAGCAATTCCTGTACAAAATCGGGCGTGAGCTTCAATTTGTAATAAAAAATTGAATAAGCATCATGGAGCATTTCACTTTGAGAGTGATGAAGCGGCAATGCCCTGAAATATTTTGCCTGCCGAGAATCTGTTTTAATCGCTACCTGCTTCACTTCTCCCTGCGAAAATACTATGCCGAATGCATCCCTTATAAATTCGCTCGGTTCAAAATCTTCGGGCATTACAAATTGCTCCCTCAACGCCTTGACATTGTGCATGCGGTCCAAGGCGTATGTTTTTATCTTGTCGTCAGACGAAACATATCCCGTTACATACCATCTCTGCTTGAACAATTTCAAAAAATAAGGCTCCAAAACTATGCCGTGAGTAGCATTCAGTCTGTTAAAAGGCTGATAGGTAAATTTCACCGGATTGGATGCCTTTATAGCCTTGATGATAGTAGACAGATGCGTTCGCGACGACGGTATATCCTCTAAGAATATACGCGACGATATATCCCTGGCATCGGTCAACAAATCGCTCATTGCCGCCGAATTTAACATCCAGTCGGTCACACTTTGCGACTGATTATCGGGCTCGTCAATATAATATTCAAACGTTGATGAATCACACTCTATTGATATTTTGAACAAATCTTCTATTGCCGCACGATAGTTGTAAAACGTTCTGCGCGCCAATGGTTCTCCATTTCCGTATGGCGATAACATCCACAGCCTGTTAAGCTCCTCCCGCGTTATTTTGCCATAACGCTTTATCGTGTCTATTATCCAAATATAACGTGTAAATAAATTCTTAGGCATGGGCTTCTTCTTTTTTGTCAGACCCGGCTCTGTTTATAAGCAACATCAGGCCTATAATTGTTACACCTGCATTTATCAACAAAAGTTCAAAGCTCGTTTGATATTCAAACTTTTCTACCAGAACTTTCTGTATCAACCACGAAATAGCCGGAGCCGCCAAGCAAACTACCGGAACCATCCTGTCACGAACTCCTCTTTTACTTATCATTCCAAATACAAACAAACCAAGTATAGGCCCGTATGTATATGAAGCCAAAGTATAAACAGCGCTTATAGCATCCTCTTCACTTATGTAGTAGAAAACTATTATTACCAATCCCATCACTACCGACATTGCCACATGGGTAAACTTCCTGACCCTTGTCAATTTATTTTCATCCATACGCTTCGGTCCGTCAAGAATATCCACTGTAAACGATGTGGTCAGTGAAGTCAGCGCCGACCCTGCCGCCGAATAAGCAGCAGCTATGAGGCCCACTACAAAGAGTATTCCTACTATAAGCGGCATCGACTCGTGACACGCTATCAATCCAAATAATTCATCACTCTTTTCGGGTATGCTTATACCCTGATAATCGGCGTATATATACAACAACGTTCCGAGCAATAAAAATAGAGCTACTACAAAAAACTGTAATACACCGCTCACCATCATGTTTTTACGTGATTCCGATGAATTGCGACATGCCAAATTGCGCTGCATCATATCCTGGTCCAATCCATTGGTAGCTATCGCCATAAAAATACCCGCTATAAACTGTTTCCAAAAATATGTGCCCTCCATTGGATTGTCAAAATAAAACATCCTGGAAGTTTTATGAGATACTATCGATTCTACCATTCCGCCAAACGACATATTCATATTTGTCGCAACAAAATATATGCATAGTATAACCGACATTATCAGACAAAAACTTTTCAACGTATCTGTCCAAATCAAACTTTTTACACCCCCTTGAAAAGTGTAAAGCCATATAAGAGCTATAGTTACTATAACATTAATTTCAAACGGTATACCCAGCGGCTTAAACACAAGCAACTGCAACACTGCACATACAACAAAGAACCTGACAGCCGCCCCAAGCATTTTTGAAACGAGAAAAAACCATGCTCCGGTGCGATATGTACTGCTGCCAAACCGTTGCTCCAAATATCCATAGATAGAAATCAAATTTCGACGATAAAACATTGGTACCAAAACCCATGCTATCAAGAAATAACCTACTATAAAGCCGAGTACCATCTGCAGATAGCTATATCCTTTTGCCGCCACCATTCCGGGTACAGATATGAAAGTAACACCCGATATGGCAGCCCCTATCATGGCAAACGACACAAGTGCCCAATGATTTTGACGTTTTCCCGTGAAAAATGTCGAATTATCGCTTCCACGAGACGCCACGTAGCTTATTCCAAGCAATAACAGAAAATATCCCGCTATTGTTATTATTACTATTAAAGGAGACATAGCTTTATTATTTTATTATTCGGCATAAAGTAAATATGGCGCACGGCTGACCTTGAATTTTTCTATATCCTCGGCCCACGTTGCTTTTATATCTTCGGCACTCATTCCTTGCTGTATCTGACGGCGTAAAACATCATTTCCTGCCAGCAGATTAAAAAACTTGGTAAAAAATTCATCGCCTATATTCAGATTGTTATACGCATCAATTACATACTCAAGATTTATTCCGGCAGCTATTATATCTTCGTTACTCAGTGAAGTCAAACTCCTTCCATGACACAATTTGTTCAACTGCGGCGGATTTTTAGCTCCCGGTATTGAACGCGGCGTGAAACTAAATTCATACCCATGCATATCGGGATGACCATATACCTGGAAAGGCATATCCGTTCCTCGGCCTAAGCTTACAGGCGTTCCCTCAAAGAAACATGTCGACATATACAGATAAATCGATTTCATATTTGGAAGATTGGGAGACGGCGATATAGGAAGACTGTAACGCGACTGGTGGGTATATCCTTCACAAGGAACTACACTAAGATTCACTTTTTTTCCACCTTCAAGCCAACCCTCTCCGTTTACCATCTGAGCTATTTCGCCAAGTGTCATTCCATGAACTATTGGTATAGGCAATCTTCCTACTCCACTCTTGAAATTCATATCCAATATAGGCCCGTCAACAGTCATGCCGTTAGGATTTGGTCGGTCAAGAACTATAAATTCTTTACCCTCGGCCAGCGCCGCATTCATCAAATCAACCATCGTGATATAATAGGTATAATAGCGTAAACCAACATCCTGAATATCAACCACTATTACATCTATTTTATTCATAACTTCCTTTGATGGACCTCGCTTTTTACCATCATACATTGATGCTATTGGAATTCCCGTTTTTGAATCAACCGAGCTTGACACATGCTCGCCTGCATCGGCATTTCCCCTGAATCCGTGTTCCGGCGAGAATATAGTAGTTACATTTATTCCATTTGACAACATCAAGTCAAGAGTGTGTATTGAATCTACCATACCGGTGTGATTACTCATCAACGCTACTCGTTTACCCTCCAGCAGAGGTATATATACCTCTGTACGGGCCGCTCCGATTCTTATCTTATCATTGTCATAATGACTCCCATCCTGTTCTATAGGCTTTTGAGCACACGCGGTAGATATAACTCCGATAAATAAGACAAATTGAAGTACTAATTTTTTGATTGTCATGGTCTGTAATCTTTTTAATTAGATTTTTCACAATTTAAGATTTTCCAAAGGTAAAGAAAAAAAATTATACAAGTTGTTAAAAAACTGTCATTAACACTTAATTTTTCTTAAATACACAATTTATAAGTACTTTTATAAATCCTTGATTCATAAAATACAGGTAAAATGGAGTATATGCAAGCAACGCGAGTTGTGGGGATAATCAACATCTTTTTTTATTATTTTATAAAAGGTTTATTTAAAAAATTATATCTCTATAATAAATACAATGGATGTTGAAAATATCAATAACTTTATTCCATCTTGCTTGCTTTTTATAGTTATTGATTTTTAAAGTAATGTTTTTACATATTATAAACAATATAAATAGTTGATAATTAAATGAATATTATACTTATTAACATAATGTTAATAAATATGTTTGTTAATAAATAATAGAATTTAAAATGTTGAAATCTCCTACTATCAGCATTGAAAATTTAAAAATAGAAATCAATAATTTTTCTTGGTTTAGAAGTCAATTGATATATACAATTACTGCCGGGGCTTTTGCAAATAATTTTATTAAAAATTCAATTTTATTTATTCTACGTTTTCTACACTTTATCAACATATTTTGTCTATATAGGTTATTTTTTTAATTTTGTGGTGACTGGATTGTCGCTTAATAAGATATAATTTAACCTTAAATAACTATGAATAAATATCCTAAAATTGGAATTAGGCCCACCATTGACGGGCGTCAGGGTGGTGTGCGTGAAAGTCTTGAAGAAAAAACTATGTCGTTGGCTCGTGCTGTTGCCAATCTTATTTCTTCCAATCTAAAGAATGGCGATGGTTCTGCGGTAGAATGTGTAATTGCCGACGGTACTATAGGTAGAGTAGCCGAAAGCGCTGCATGTGCTGAAAAATTTGAAAAAGAGGGTGTTGGAGCCACTATAACTGTTACTTCATGCTGGTGTTACGGAGCTGAAACTATGGATATGCATCCCCATTGGCCCAAGGCTGTCTGGGGCTTTAACGGTACCGAACGACCAGGTGCCGTTTACCTTGCTGCTGTTCTTGCAGGACATGCACAGAAAGGTTTGCCTGCATTTGGTATTTATGGCCGCGATGTTCAGGACCTTGAAGATAACACTATACCTGCCGATGTTGCCGAAAAACTGCTACGTTTTGCTCGCGCCGCAATGGCTGTTGCAACCATGCGTGGTAAAAGTTATCTGTCAATGGGTAGCGTTTCGATGGGTATTGCAGGTTCTATCGTTAATACCGACTTTTTCCAGGAATATCTCGGTATGAGAAACGAAAGTGTTGACCTTACAGAGATTATACGCCGCATGACCGAAGGTATATATGACAAAGAGGAGTTTGAAAAAGCTATGGAATGGACTCGGCGTTACTGCATGCCTCGCGAAGGAAAAGATGTGGCAAATCGCCCTGAAAAGGCTAAATCACGTCAGGAAAAGGATGCCGACTGGGAATTTATTGTAAAAATGACAATAATAATGCGCGACCTGATGACGGGTAATCCTAAGCTCAAAGAAATGGGATTCAAGGAAGAATCGTTGGGTCACAATGCTATTGCTGCCGGGTTCCAGGGTCAGCGTCAATGGACCGATTTTTATCCTAACGGAGATTTTTCGGAAGCTTTGCTAAACAGCTCTTTTGACTGGAATGGAATACGTCAGGCCTACGTTCTTGCAACCGAAAACGATGCATGCAACGGTGTTGCAATGCTCTTTGGTCATCTTTTGACAGGCAAGGCACAGATATTCTCTGATGTTCGCACATTTTGGAGCCCCGATGCTGTTAAGCGCGTAACAGGCAAGGAATTGACAGGGCGTGCAAAAGATGGTATTATTCACCTTATAAATTCGGGGGCCACAACCCTTGATGCTACCGGTGAGTGCACCGATGCCGACGGCAATCCTGTAATGAAATGTTATAAAGATATAAGTGAGGCCGAGGTTGAAAAAATGCTTGACGCAACAACTTGGTATCCAGCTAACAGAGATTATTTCCGTGGAGGAGGTTTTTCTTCAAATTTCCTCTCAAAAGGGGGCATGCCTGTAACAATGTCGCGCCTCAATCTTGTTAAGGGACTCGGACCGGTTTTGCAGATAGCCGAGGGTTGGACAGTTGACATAGAGCCCGAAATTCACAAACTGCTTGATGAAAGAACCGACCAAACCTGGCCAACCACTTGGTTTGTGCCGAGGCTCACGGGTAAAGGCGCTTTCAAAGATGTTTATTCGGTGATGAACAACTGGGGAGCCAATCATGGTGCAATATGTCATGGACACATAGGTCTTGATCTTATTACACTTGCTTCAATACTTCGCATTCCCGTTTGTATGCACAACTGCGACTCCGAAGCAATCTTCCGCCCGGCTGCATGGAACGCTTTCGGCATGGATAAAGAGGGTCAGGATTATCGTGCTTGTGCTACTTACGGACCTATTTACAAGTAATTTACAATGAAATCAGATTCAAAGACACTTATAGGTGCCGGGTTTCTTATACCCTTTATTCTGATTACCTCGTGTTTCGCTCTGTGGGGTTTTGCCAACGACATCACCAATCCTATGGTGAAAGCGTTCTCCAAAATTTTCCGCATGAGCGTGACCGAGGGTGCTTTGGTTCAGGTAGCTTTCTACGGAGGCTATTTTGCAATGGCTTTTCCGGCAGCTGTTTTCATTCGCCGTTACAGCTATAAAGCCGGCGTAATGCTTGGACTGGGACTTTATGCAATAGGCGCTTTCCTTTTCTTCCCGGCGCGGATGATAGGTGAATATTATCCATTTCTGATTGCTTATTTCATTCTGACATGCGGCTTGTCGGTACTCGAAACATCGTGCAACCCTTATATACTTGCAATGGGTCCTGCATCGACGGCTACGCGACGGCTCAATATGGCTCAATCTTTCAATCCTATGGGCTCTTTGCTTGGAATGTATATAGCGATGAATTTCATTCAGAACCGCCTCAATCCACTCGATACAACTCAGCGTGCCACCCTCGACAACGCTGCTTTTGAAGCCGTTAAGAGTACCGATCTCGACGTTTTGATAGCCCCCTATCTTACAATAGGTCTGGTTATTTTACTTATGCTGTTGTTAATCAGATTTGTAAAAATACCATCTTGCGGCGATTCAAGTCATGAAATCAATTTCACAGCCACGCTTAAACGCATCTTTTCCATAACACGCTATCGCGAAGGCGTTATAGCTCAGTTCTTCTATGTAGGGGTGCAGATAATGTGCTGGACATTTATAATCCAGTATGGCACACGTGTTTTTATGAATGAAGGAATGACCGAGCAAGCTGCCGAGGTTTTGAGTCAAAAATACAACATTGTTGCAATGGTGTTGTTTTGCGCCTCTCGCTTCATCTGTACATTTCTGTTGCGTTATCTCAATCCCGGTAGATTACTTGCCATTTTGGCCTCTTTAGGAGCCATTCTGACCCTTTGTGTTATATTCATCGACGGCGTATGGGGACTGTATTGTCTGGTTGGTGTTTCGGGAGCAATGTCGCTGATGTTCCCCACTATTTACGGCATAGCTCTTGATGGACTGGGTGATGATGCAAAATTTGGTGCCGCCGGTCTTATAATGGCCATTCTCGGAGGCAGCGTATTACCTCCGTTGCAGGCTTCAATAATTGACATGGGAAATATTTATGGTTTTCCCGCTGTCAATCTGTCGTTCATCCTCCCGTTTATATGTTTCATAGTCATCATAACCTACGGCATAAGAACCCGATAAAAAACTATTAGTTATATAGAATTCCTCATTTCAACGAAAAACTTATTTCATTACTGAAACGAAAGTCGGGACCAATTGTATACCCAGGACTGCGGCAATGCGGAAGAAACTGGAAAGCTGCAAATCGGTTTTGCCTCTCTCAACACGCGCTATATAGGTTTGCTCTCGACCTATCTTGTCAGCCACTTTTCAATTCCTGAAGCAGGAATGCATTGAGAAGAATATTTGAAGCAATATGAGTTATGACTTTTTGGAAGAGCCTTTCTTTTTTGGAAATTGAAGGTGGTTCCAAAGTTCGGAGACAACTTTTCTTGACAATGCATGATTCGACAAATCAAGAATGTAGTGGTCTTTAGCTCCTTCGTAAGGCTTACCAATCTCAGCTTCTTTCATCAGTTCATTAATGGAGGGATGGATTTTCACATATACATTGTTGTCGCAGAGGGTTGCGACACATTTCTCATCAAGATAAAGGATATAATCTCCCATCATTTTTCTGGTATATATCTCTCCCAATGGAGCCAAAACCTCACATACAAAATCAATAAATTCCGCTGAACAAGCCATAAAGTTTGAATAATAAGTTAATCTGCCTGTACTCAGTTGATTGGATAATCACTCTCCGTCTTAGTGGTTGTTGAGAGTGAAAATTTGCTCCATGAGTTGCCATTTGGCTTCGCTGGTTGAGCCCGGAGCGCAGACTTGACACTTACCTACGGTTTCTTCCCATTCCTGCTGTCGTGGAAGAGTTGCAAGCCGTGCCATTGCCTCATCCCTATCAATATCGTCGGGCATTTCAAGTATCATAAACAGGCGTGTTTGATGCAGGTATATATCCATGCCGGTGATACCAACACTGCGTATGCCGGCCGGTATCTCAGGCCATATTCCTTCGGGTGAATGAAGGCGGCGATAAAGGTCTATCAGATTTTTATCTGGAACAAGGTCGAGTGTAAGACAATATCGTTTCATTTTTGAATTGATTATTTTGATAAAAGCTTGTTAAACAGGTCTATATAACGGCAAGCTATATTGGTGGCTCCAAAACGTTCGTTGACGCTATCATGTAGCTTTTCCCGGTCTACATCCCGGGATAGTGCCCATTCTATACCGCGAGCCACATCTTCATAATCCTTATAAACAGAGATATAGCCATTGGATAGGTGGTCAATAATATCTTTTTGACCTCCGGTGCCAAACGTGACAGGCAGGCAGCCCGCGGCCTGACCCTCTATAAGCGTTCCGGGAAGTGTTTCATAGAGCGATGTTGACAATACCACTTTTGCCGACGCATATAATTGTCTGAGTTGTAGAGAATCGGTCACGCGCCCAAGATAGATGTAGTTAAAACGCAGTCGGTCAAGTATTGACCGGTCGCGAATATTTCCAAAGAGAACAGCCGTTGTTTTGTTTGCCAGCGACGGATTGTTGTCAAAAATATAGTTGAGCGCATCGATAGCATAATTGATACCCTTTATAGGGTCGTCGATGCGTGCCGCTCCAAATAAAATTAAATCGTGGCCGGCAGGAATACCTAACTGGTCGGCCGGAACTGTTGGGTGAGTAAAAAATGATTCGGTAGGGAAAGCGTTGTGAATCACTGTTATATCTTGATTGCCCAGCAGCGAGCTTGCTCTACATCGGTCGGCAAGCCAGTTGGATACCGGAACCCAATGGATTGGTATCCTATTGTAAAGCTTTTTCTTTTTATTCCATGTAATTCGCGACAGGTCGTTCTCTTTCCTGCATCCAAGGAATCGGCAGTTGCCACAGTTACCGGCATAACGCTCACATTCAAACGCGTGATGGCAAATGCCGGTCATGCACCACATGTCGTGCATTGTCCAGACTATCGGCTTTCCCATTTTTGATATGCGTTCTATCTCCTTGAGCGACAGCGTTCCCTGGTTTATCCAATTCAGGGCAACAATATCGGTTTCCTTAACCCACGGGTGTTTGTGAAGCGGCATTCCTACATTGGCTATGGAAACTTTAAACAGATTTTCACGATTGAAACCGTTATTGGCGTAGATAACTGCTCGCTCGGTAAGAAATTTTATTCCGCGGCGAAAATTTGTTGAATAGGTGCTGACATAGTCTGTATCGTCGGTTGATGGTGAAAAAACAATCATGCGGGCATCGACGCCCTGCCGGCGAAGAGCCTCCATCAGCCTGTGGGTCACCACGGCCGCTCCGCCCATAGAGTCGCTGTGATTTATAAGAACTACTTTCATCTTATAACGCTGTTGTCCACCGATACTATCTTCACTTTTTGTTTTACTCTCGCTTCCAGATATTCCCTGAGCTTGTTTTCTCTGCTCGGCTGGATGGCCGTGGAATAGTTTATCAACGCTATGTCAACAGTGTCTATCCTGCCGGTTGAATCGGCCGAGCTGAAATAACTTCTGTTCAAAGCTATTTCATTCACTTCGGGGAAGATAACCTTAAGCTCGGGCGCAATCTCCGAGGCATAGGAATTGACGGCCGAGCGAGTTGATATGACAGTCTTGAGCGAGTCGATAATCATCTGTTGATTGGTAATGGTCGACTGTGCTATGTCATAGATATTTTTGATGTCGTTGCTCGGCATGCCAACGTTTTGCATCACGTCGTTCGTGCCCTGAAAAATGTTGATGTGGGTGCCTTGCAGCCCATAGTAGCCCAGCCGTGACGACAAGGCAAGCTGTAAGGAATCAACCGACAGCGAGCGCCCTATCAGTGTTATGTCTATCGTTCTGATTCCGTCGTTGACAGTTGTTGAGTGGGTCAGAACTCGTGTTTGGGGAAATACACACTCGGTTGTGACAAATTTTCTCACTCGTGTTTCGTAATTTGCCTGTCGCAGCATTGTCCATGTCATATAGATACTTGGTATCATTACCACTATCGCTATGACATAAATGATGCGGTGGGTGCGTTTTGCCTGCTCGGGACTTGGTGTTGAGGCGGGGGTGAATTTCATTAGTTTAACGCCTATGTACGTTGCCAGGGCTATATAAACCGAATTGATTAGAAACAGATAGGCGGCACCGAGAAAATAAGCGGGCTGGAGTGTAGCTATGCCATAGCCTACGGTACACAGCGGCGGCATAAGCGCCGTTGCAATGGCTACGCCCGGAATGACGTTTCCTTTTGACCGTGAACAGATTCCTATAATACCGGCCGTACCGCCAAAAAAGCCTATCAGAACGTCATAAATACTTGGTGATGTGCGTGCAAGGAGTTCACTGTGTCCCTCGCTTACCGGTGAAATCAAAAAATAGAGGGTAGAAGCAACGATACTGAATCCGGCAGCCATCATTAAATTTCGCAAACAGGTTTTCAGCAAATCAAAATCCTGAACACCTATACCCAATCCGATGCCGATGATTGGACCCATCAAGGGAGATATAAGCATCGCGCCTATGATGACGGCTGTTGAATTTACGTTCAGCCCTAAACTTGCCATCAGTATGGCAACGATAAGAACAAAAATATTAGGTCCTTTGAACGACACGGCTTCCCGTATTGCTGCCTCGGCTTCGGTTTGTGAAACAACATAGTTGCCCAGCGTGAAATATTCCGTGAATAATTGTTTTATCTTGTTGAACATGGATGATATAGTTTATATGATTGAAAACCACTATTTTAAAAATGGCAGGCGGCGAGGTAACGGAAGTTTTTCCCGCTTGACCACAACGAGGCAATACACTCCGAGCAGGATGCTGCGAGCCGTCATATCCACCCACCCAATATGGGTGGTAATCACTATCGATGTGCCATACAGCGCCAGCGCTAGCAGAAAATAAAAGGCCAGGCGAGGCACATTATAGCCTATCGGATAGTTGATGCGCCCGGCTATATAGCTGGCTACCATCATTGAAGCATAGCAGCCCAGGGCAGCCCATGCACATCCCATATATCCCATTCGCGGAACCAAAAGAATGTTGAGCAATACAGTCACAGCCAGTCCGCCTATCGACAGCCACATCCCCCAGATAGTTCGGTCGGTCAGCTTGTACCACAGCGACAAATTGAAAAATATACCAAAGAAAAATTCGGCAATCATTATTATAGGAACAACACGCAACCCGCTGAAATATCGTTCATTAATAAAATATTTTAAAATGTCGATATAGAACATTACTCCGAGGAAAATAACCATCGCAAAAATTACGAAATATTTCATTGCGTCACGGTAGGCTTGCAGGCGGTCGCCACCCTGCTCGCGGTTTTGGGCAAAGATAAAAGGCTCGTATGCAAATCGGAAAGCCTGTATAAACATCACCATTACAATCGCAATCTTATAATTGGCCCCGTAAATGCCCAGCTGCGCCATCGATTCACTCCCCTCGGGAAGCAGCACCGGGAGCAGAATCTTGTCGATAGTCTGATTCATAATTCCGGCAATACCGAGTATCAGCAGTGGAAATGAATAGCATATCATCTCTCTCCACAATCCACGGTTGAATCGCCATCTGAATCCTTTCATTTCGGGAATCATCAGCAGCAATGTAATGACGCTTGATATTAGATTGGCAAGGAAGATATAACCTATGCCGAAATCGGGCCTGTAACACCATGAAACCAATTCGGGCGCCGACTTGTATAGGTAGGGACAGGCGAGAATGAACCACAGGTTCAGCCCTATATTCAATCCTATGTTTATCAGGCGAAGAAAAGCAAATCTGACGGGGCGTTGCTTGTAGCGAAGGTAACTGTAGGGCAATGCCGTAAATGCGTCTACAGCCACCGCTATTGTCATCATGGCTATGTAATCCTCGTGGCCGGCACATTCGAGCGACGCCGATATGGGAGTCAGAAAACACAACACCCCGATGATGAAGATTGTTGATGTGACTCCCAGCGAAATCAGCGCCGTTGAATAAACCACCATCGGGTTGTCATATCGTTCATGATTGGCAAAGCGGAAAAAACCGGTTTCCATGCCGTAGGTCAGAACTATCAGCGCCAGGGCAACGATGGAGTACACGTATGTGACAATACCATATTCGTCGGCCGGAAACATTGCCGTATACAGCGGCACAAGGCACCAGTTGAGAAATCTCCCTATAATGCTGCTCAGGCCATAAATAGCCGTATCTTTTGCAAGTGATTTTACTCCTGCCATAATTCTATCAGTAGGCAAACAGACCCTCGTTTGTTGTTGGGGTTATATTTAGATGATTATAAGCCAGATGGGTAACCTCGCGGCCGCGTGGAGTTCGTTTTATGAACCCCTCTTTAATCAGGAACGGCTCATAAACCTCCTCAACCGTGTCGGGGTCCTCCCCTATTGCAGTTGCTATTGTTGTCAACCCAACCGGGCCTCCGTTAAATTTGTTGATAATTGTTGTAAGTATCTTGTTATCAATGTTGTCAAGCCCATATTTGTCGATATTGAGCGATTCAAGAGCATAGCGGGCTATCTCTGTGTCGATGCGCCCCGAACCTTTGACCTGGGCAAAATCTCTCACGCGGCGCAACAATTTGTTTGCGATACGTGGGGTTCCGCGCGAACGCATTGCTATTTCGTGGGCCGCCTCGGCGCTGATACCAACATTGAGCAGGCCGGCGCTTCGGGCTATGATGCGCTCTAAGACCTCATGGTCATAAAACTCTAAGTGGCAGTCAATTCCAAAACGCGCCCGCAGGGGTGCCGTCAGCATTCCCGACCGCGTTGTTGCTCCCACAAGCGTAAACGGTGCCAGCGACAATTGCACCGAACGTGCCCCCGGCCCTTTATCTATCATTATATCAATGCGATAGTCTTCCATTGCCGAATAAAGATACTCCTCAACCACAGGGCTGAGACGATGTATCTCGTCAATGAACAGCACATCATTCTCCTCCAATGAAGTCAGTATGCCGGCAAGGTCTCCGGGCTTGTCAAGAACCGGCCCCGAGGTCATTTTGAAGCCCACGCCAAGCTCGTTGGCAATTATATTTGAAAGCGTGGTTTTGCCAAGACCCGGAGGCCCGTGAAGAAGCAGGTGGTCAAGCGCTTCGCCTCTCATCTTTGCTGCCGCGACAAATATTTTCAGGTTTTCAACAACCTTATCCTGGCCGCTGAACGAGTCAAACTCGCCCGGTCGCAGAGCTTTTTCAATCTCTTTTTCGCGGCCCGCCGGTGCCGATGCGGCATTTCTTATGTCAAAATTTTGTTCCATATCGTTTCTGCAAACACAAAAATAGCAACTTCCACTCTTTCCGGCAAATTTTTCTATTTGACCGTCACAACTTTCTTCTTTCTAAGCCTTGTTTGGGCAAGTTTGACCGATTAAATGTTAAAAGTTATAAATCTTTTCATTATAGCAGTCTAAAATTTGCTTTCAATCGCTATCAACTGTATTTTTGCAATATAAACTGTTAAATTATGAACAAATTTGCACTATTATTGGCTGCCGTCGGTATAAGCTACAGTGCTTCGGCTGCGGCACAGGAAGAAACCATCAACGTGTACGACCACGTAGTTTTTTACGACGGGTACCAGGGTGAGGTTATCGACAAGGATGTTAATGACGGCGTTTTAAGATTCAGAAACTCGCTCTACTCAGTAAAGATTGACAACTCACGCCTCTCATACATAGGTGACAACCTCAGAATGGATGTGACAATCGGAGCCCTGTGTGACAACTATGACCGCATAGGCAACGTAAACTTGGCATTCGTTCCCAAGGGTGCCGAGACATACGACTATCAGACTGTTGACCGCATCGAGGTGACGCGCTTTATCACGCCGTTTATGAATAAAAACAAAAATCCGCGTGAAGTGCCCTATACCTACGAGATTGCAAATGTAGGGAAAATATTGAAAGATAAGGATTTGCAGGGTAAGTATGACTTCTGGCTTGAATTTGAGCTGTTTGGTATACCCTACGCTGCCAATCAGCAAGTTGCCGGTTGTGCAGACCGTAACGATGTCTTTGACGGTACAATCAATTTTGTATTTACTCCGCTGTCGCAGCCGGCCGATGAAACCGGCAACATTGTCGTTCCAATCTACATCAAGTATCCCGAGGATAAGGGAAATATAAATTTTAACAATTACAACGAGCAAGCAACCGATACACTCGGAGTCACGACGCGCACGTTTGAATTTGAAATACCGCAGGATGTTACCGACTCAAAGATATATCTGATATTGACCAATCACGGCGCTGCTTCGGGTGGTGAGGAATACGTTCGCCGCCAGCACCTTGTTTACTATGACGGCGAGATTGTTCTGTCCTACAAGCCGGGTGGTGTAAGCTGCGAGCCCTATCGTCAGTACAACACGCAAGGTAACGGCATATATGGTGCCAGTCGCTCTGAGTTATCGTGGAAATTGAATTCAAACTGGTGCCCCGGTCAGGCTGTGCCTATTCGTGAGCTCTCGCTGGGCGCTCAGAAAGCCGGGAAGCACAAAGTGATGATTCGCGTGCCTGATGCTCAGTTTAAAGGCAAAGATGGCGACTTCCGCCCCTCGCTTTATTTCCACGGCGTCACGAGCGGCGAGATTGAAGCCGGCATTGACCAAGTGTGGTTTGAAGGCCCCGAAATTAAATTCACTAAAGAGGGCTCAATCCTCAATTTTACGACATCCGAGGATATAGCCGAAGTTGTAATCCACTCGTATGACGGCCGTCAGCTGGGCAATGTATATTATCCGCGCAACAGTATAGACCTCGCTCCATACGCCGGTTATGGCGCCCTTATTGTTACTTTTATTACCGAAGACAACCGCACGACCGTTCACCGTATCCTTTAGGATAGTTTTTCATAATTTTATCCACCCTTGTGAATTTGCTATGAAATTTTGGTAAATTTACAAGGGTGTTGTATATTTGCACTGTTGTAAACCTCCAACTCTTTAAAATGGATACAGTGAATGAATTGCTTATAGGTCGAGTGAAGTACCTCATCGAAATGTCGCGGATGTCGCAAGGTGCTTTTGCTCGTCGCATAGGAATTGACCCGAGTAATCTCAGCAAACATCTGAGCGGAAAACTGCAGATGGGCGACTCTCTTATTAACAGGATTATAGTGGAAACGGGTGTTTCACGATTGTGGCTGCGTGACGGTGTCGGCACCCCCTTTGACAAGCAGCCCGAGCCTCCGTCGATTAATATAGCCCCGGACAGGATGGTTTCTATTGAAAGCATTGAAGACCGTTTGCCCGACACCGGAATTGCCGTATACGACATCGATGTGACTGCCGGATGTCAGGAATTATCCCGTATGTTTACGCAGGATAGGATTGTTGGAATGGTTAATTTACCAAACATAAGCCCGGGAAGTGTCATCGTACATGTATCGGGTGATTCAATGGACCCTACAATCAAAAACGGTGGATATATTGCTATCCGCCCCTTTCGCGACCTTAAGAATATCTTTTGGGGGCAGATTTATGTCGTTGTGATGGATGATTACCGCATGGTTAAGGTTGTGCGCCGTCATCCCGAGCCGGGCAAAGTTATTCTTCACAGCGTCAATCCCGCCTATGACGATATGGATGTTGAGCGGGCCGACATTCGCTCTCTCTTTATGGTTGAATCGATTCTAAACTTTGAAGTCAGAGGATAATTGGGGCTGTGTTGCTCTTGTTTGAAAATTATTCGTAACTTTGGGGGCAAATGAAGGTTGTAATACAAAGAGTTGCCCGGGCGGCAGTTGAAGTTGACCGTCAAACGATTGCTTCGATAGGTTGCGGTCTGATGGTTCTCGTTGGCGTTGATGTTGACGATACTGCCGAGGATGCCCGGTATCTTGCTGCCAAAACAGCGGCGTTGCGAATTATGAACGACGACGACGGTGTGATGAATCGCTCGGTTGTGGATGTCAACGGTGAGTTGCTGGTTGTCAGCCAGTTTACTCTGCTGGCGTCAACTCGCAAAGGGAACAGGCCAAGTTATATCCGCGCGGCTCGCCGGCCGCTGTCGGTCGACCTTTTTGAATTATATGCCGAGGAGCTTGAACGCATGGCCGGCAGGCCGGTTCAAAAGGGTGTTTTTGGCGCTGATATGCAGGTTTCACTTGTCAATGACGGCCCGGTGACAATAGTAATTGACAGTAAAGATAATGGATGAGCGTAACGAAATAACTATCAGGCAGATGCAACAGGCTGTGGACTCGTGGATTAAAACCGTGGGTGTCAGGTATTTCTCGCCGCTTACCAATATGGCAATTCTGGCCGAGGAAACCGGAGAGGTGGCTCGCATAATGGCTCGTCGGTTTGGCGACCAATCCTCCAAGCCGGGCGACAACCTTGACCTGGCCGATGAGCTGGCCGACTTGATTTGGGTTGCCACTGCAATTGCCAATCAAACCGGAATTGACCTCACCGAGGCCTTTTGCCGCAATCTTGAAAAGAAGACTGCCCGCGACGCAAGTCGCCACAAGAATAACCCTAAATTGATTAATAACGACTAAAATACTACTCTGTTATGGATAAATATCAACAAACTATTGCCGACTCTAAGGTAAACGCTATCGATACCGAGGTTGCTGCTCGTGTGAAAAAAATTCTCGACGACCATCTTGATGAAAACCGCAATGTTGAGGTTTATAAAAAGATACTGAACTCAATTGACCTTACCACACTCAAATCAACCGATTCAAACAGCTCGGTTGCACAGTTTACCGAGCGCGTAAACGCTTTTGAAAACGAGTATGGCGAGCTGCCCAATGTTGCTGCTATATGCGTGTATCCCAACTTGGTTTCGGTTGTTCGTGCCGTTCTTGAAGTCAGCTCGGTCGACATTGCATCTGTGTCGGGCTGTTTCCCCAGCGCCCAATCTTTCCCGGAGATAAAGGTTGCCGAGGTTGCTCTGGCAGTTGAGGCAGGTGCCGATGAAATTGATGTCGTTTTTGGCCTTGGAGATTTCTTTGACGGTGATTATGAGGAGGTTTGCGACCAAATTCAGGAGATGAAACACGCTTGTCGCGAAGCCCGGTTGAAAGTTATTCTCGAAACAGGTGCTTTGAAAACCGCCGAGAATATTAAAAAGGCTTCTATTCTGTCGCTTTACAGTGGAGCCGACTTCCTGAAAACGTCGACCGGCAAGGAGTATCCAGGGGCAACGCTTGAGGCTGCACTGGTGATGTGTGAATGTATCAAAGAATACTACGAGAAAACCGGTAATATGGTTGGCTTTAAGGCTTCGGGTGGTGTTGCAACTACCGAGGAAGCTCTTGCTTATTATACGATTGTAAAAACAGTTCTTGGCGACAAGTGGCTCGCCGACAATGAATATTTCCGTCTGGGCGCCAGCCGCCTGGCCAATAATGTTCTTGGCGACATCTTGGGCAAGGAGATTAAATTCTTTTAATAAACGATGCAGATTTGGATTATAATTGACGACGAGCCTAATGGCCCCTTTGATTTGGATAAAGTCAGGGAAATGCGTTTGGCTGCCGATACTCCGGTGTGGCATGACGGTATGACCGACTGGCAACCGGCTTCAACTGTTCCGGAGCTTGTTGATTCGCTTGATTATGAGGTTGATAGCATAGCCGATGTGGTTGTGCCTCCAATCCCGGTCGTGGCTCCGGTTGTTGACGGCGACGTTTCGGTCCCGTCTCAACAGGCGACGACCCCTCCCCCACCCAACTACCTGGCATGGTGTATAGTAACTATCTTTCTGTGTTGCATGCCCGCCTCGATTGTAGCGCTGATATATTCGTTAAAGGTTAACGACGCATGGGCAAAAGGTGACTATGACCGTTCACGCGGATACAGCGAAAAGGTTGAATGGTGGTTGATGATTTCAATTGTGCTTGGTCTCGTCTCAATGCCGTTTAGCTTGTTGCTTCTGTAAAGTGGAATTTGTGAAAAAGGAGCTGAGCCGGGCTGTTGTAGTGGCGACTGTCGCTGCCATTGTTGTCGCGATTGTAGTGCTGTACAGCGTTGTCGACCCCGAAACGGCATGGATGCCGAAGTGTCCGGTAAAGATGCTGACGGGTTACGACTGCCCGGGATGTGGCTCGCAACGGGCCTTGCACGCATTGCTGCACGGCGATTTGAGCGCAGCCTGGAATTTTAATCCGGCTTTATTTGTCTCGGCTCCGATAATCTTTATACTGCTTTTTGCAGCCACATTCAACCGTCGTTATCCGCGTTTGTATCGCGCGACGTTACATCCTGCCGTGCCAATCACAATTCTTGTTGCAACCGTTTTGTGGACTGTATTTCGCAACATGCATTAATACCGCTATTTGTGTAAATGAAAATTTTGAATCTGCCCAAAAATCTTTTAACAGTAATTTTCGCAATAATATTGCCCGTGGCTGCATGGGCACAAATTATTGAGGTCGATGCAGAGAAGGTGAGCAGCGACAGCATTCGCAACGCCTTTGACAACGGCAATTATTTTGGGCTATACAAAGACAATTACTTTATTTTTGGAACGGCAATAGGGAAGCGGCCTACGGTACAGAATTCCAATGTCAAATTTCAAATCTCTATTTCTCAACGACTAACGCGCAGCACTCTCCCCTGGAATACCTATCTTTACCTCTTTTATTCTCAAAAATGCTTCTGGAATGTGCTGGAGAATTCCATGCCCATGACCGACCTCAATTTTAATCCGGGAATCGGTCTGACGAAGCCTTTTTTTGTCAGAAACCGTTATATAGGCAAGTTGTCGCTTATTGTCGAACATGAATCAAATGGGCGCGCCGGGCTCGAATCCCGCTCCTGGAACAGAATTTCACTGGCGGGAAATATTATGATTGACCCCAATGTGATAGTTCACGGAAAGGTGTGGATTCCGATTATCGACGGGCAGAACAACAAGGATATTCTTGACTACTGTGGTTTGTTTGAGGTAGGGACTTCGCTGACGTCGCGTGACAAGCGTTTCGGCCTCACTATAAACATGACTAAACGCCGCGGATGGAATTTTAACTACAACACGGTTGTCGAGCTAAACTATCGATTGCTCAAACGTGATAACCAATATCTGTTTTTGCAGTATTACAACGGTTATGGCGAAGGATTGCTGGCCTACAAGGAACATCACTCCCAGCTTCGTGTAGGAATCGTCATCAAGCCTCGTCTGTTCAGCGATTACTAAGGGGGCCAAATGCTGTTACTGTAATGCTTTTGACTGGTCGATGGTGGAGGTGTCGCTGCCAACGGTAAGGGTAACCCGGCCGCCCTCGATTAAGGGTACATTCTGGTCAACGTGACCCACCGGAGCGTTGAACATCACCGGGTAATTGTAAGGAGCCACACATCGGGATATCATGTCCTCCATCGTCTCGTTGTCAACATCGGGCGAGTATTCGGTAAATTGCCCTACAATCAACCCCTTGATACGAGCCAGCACCCCCGACAGCCGCAGGGAGTACATCATACGCTCGATTTTGTAGATAGGTTCTGAAACATCTTCGATAAAGAGGATGGTGTTTGGGCGCAGGATGTCATATTTAGTGCCAATCAACCCGGTCAACACAGCGAGATTTCCACCATACAGAGTGCCCGAAACCGAGCCCGGGCGGTTGAGTGGGTGAGAGGGTGTGTGGCTGATATTTCCCTTGCCTTTGAGTATGTTGAACAGAGCCTTTGTATAGGGGTCTTCACCCTGCTGGTCGGCGATATGCTTGGCCATAGGGGAGTGGATAGACGCGATTCCTTGTGACGCCATCAATCCATGGAGCGCGGAAATATCGCTGTAGCCTATCACCCACTTGGGGTCGCGGCGCAGATTCAGCCGGCTCAGACGTTCAAGCAGGTGTACCACGCCATAGCCGCCGCGAGAACACAGTATTGCGCGTGTCGACGGGTCGAGAAACGCCTCTTCAAGGTCGCTGTATCGCTGGTCGGGCGTACCGGCAAATGTGCCGTAGCGCTTGAATGTGTTTGGCGTGACGTATGGTTGCCAGCCTTGTTCCTCCATGTATGGAAGGGCCCGATACACATTCTGAGGCTTAATGATTCCGGCCGGCGAGACAACTGCAATGCGGTCGCCGGTTTTGAGCGGTTTGGGGATGAGTGTTTTCATTGTCGGCTCAGTTTACAGTAACATTTTTAATGCCCGCAGCCTCCATCCGGCGGGCTATTTGGAGCATATCTTCGCGTGATACGCGCGTGAGGGTGGTGCACGGGGTTGCCCGGTCTATGGAGTACAACATCACTCCGCGAGGGTTTATTTCTCTAATCAGATTGACGAGGGCGTCGACTTCGGCAGGCGTAGTGTTGTCGATGGGTTCTAAATTGGCCGCTGTGCCACGCAAAAGCATCGTTTGGATAATTACCTTATCTCCGAGTCTCTTTATGCCTGTAGCGGCAATTGAGGGGGTATAGAGAGGGTGCCGTGGTCGGTCAAGGATGGAGAGGGTAGCCGGGATGGCACTGTCGAGCTTGGCGATGGGGTTGTCAACTTTAAGCAGGGCTTCGATGACGTCGTCACGGTCGGCAAGCTGTGTAGAGTTGGTCAAAACGCTGATTTTCACCTCCGGAAAGTATCGGTCGCGCAGGGCGATGGTGTCGTCGATAATCTCTTTGAAAGATGGATGTATGGTTGGCTCTCCGTTACCCGAAAATGTGATTACGTCAAGTTGCTCATTGTTTTCTTTCATCGATGATAGTTTTGCCTCAAGCTCGGCAGCAACTTTTTCGCGCGGCGGCAATCCGGTGGTTCCGGCCCCCTGGGCGTTATACCCGGCCTCGCAATACAGGCAGTCGAATGTGCATACTTTTCCGTCGTTGGGCAGCAGATTGATACCTAACGAAATTCCGAGTCGGCGGGAATGTATAGGACCGAAAACAGTTTCGTGAAACAGTACTCTTTGCATCAGAAAATGAATTTGACCGGAACGGGATGGGTTGCCGTTGTCACAAAATAGACGCCGGCGGGGAGTGTTATGCTCATGCCGGGAGTTATGACGTTGAAGGAGGCAACTATTCTTCCCGAAATATCATAAATGCGGGCGTCGGCCTGTGGCACGGCTGTGTTGAACGTTATCAACCCGTTGTCAACTATTATTTCAAGCGGCAGGTCGTTGTTGATGTCAACTATGCCCGAATGTTTTACGAAGATGACGTTTGACATCGGCGAGCGATAGCCGAGGCGAACGCTCTGAACGGTGTAGCTCTCTGAATCGCTCTTGTCGAAATCCTCTATTTTCAGCCAGTTGTCTTCGGCTTCCAGCTCGTAGGTGGTGGCGGTGCCGTTGATATTGACGGTTCGGGAGACGATGTAGTAGTCAACGTTGTCGCCTTGTGGCACCTCCCAATTGGCTATATAACTGTCGGGCATAATCTCGGTAGCGTCGATAGCCTTAATGGCGTTGAGGGTTGGAACGGGGAGACACTCGCCGTGGAGCATGACGTTAATCGACGAGCCGCTGTCATCGTAATCAAAGATTGTCAGAGTGCCGACATGTTCGCCCAGTTCGCTCGGAGTATAGGTTATTGATATTTCGCAGCCGGTGGTGGTGTTGACGCGCGTCGGGTCAATTAATGTTTCGCTGACTTTGTACATGTTGCGATTGCTTCCGGTCAACATCAGCTGCAGTTTGTTGGTGATATTGTCACCGCGAAGTATCAGCGTTGCGCTCGACGAGCTGCCAATGGCAACTTCGCTGAATTCCAGGTCCATGTGGTCGACGGGAGAGGTGAGAACCGGGTCGCCGCTGGGCTCCTCGGGGACTAATGTGGTGTAGAAAAGCTCGCCGTTCCTGTCGCCCCATATATACTCGGCAAGATTGGGAAAATCGATGAATGGGTTTCGATTGTTTTGAATGCGGTAAACAGCTTCGTTTCGGTCTATCTCTTTTTGGCTGACGGGGTCGTCGGCAGCCCATTTCAGAAGCATTTTGATTGCCCATGGCTGCAACGAGGGATAGGCGTTGTTTTGGGCCATGTAGGTGTACTTCCAGGTCATATTTTGGTAGCATGTTACCATGTAGAAGTATGTGCGGGCAAAGTCACCCTTATATTCGTCTGCCGGCTCAAATACAGTCGAGGCGCCGCCTCCGTGTCCCGATACCGGGGTGCCGACTTTGCTCACGCCGTTGTTGAACGAGGCCGATGAAACTTCGCCAAGGGGGAAGTTACTCTTGGCTGTATTGGCTTTCATTTCACTTGGATACAAGTGGTTGAGGTCAACGTAGGGTGGGATAGAGGTGCTGCCGCCCCACCAGCTTTTGGGAAAGGAGTGCTCTCGGTTGAGCCCGCTGAACGACGGCGCGTAAAACACTTGGTTGCTATACATGTCCCACCATTGACTGCTGCCGGGGTGAAGGTCGGTTTGCATAAACGTGACTTTCAGGTTTGTATAGTATGTGGAATAGCTGTCGGGCGTCATGTGGGGGTTGATAATCTGATGTGCGGCTGTTTTCAATTCTTCCCCGGTCTTGCCGTTAAGATTGTTGTAGTAGCCCGACGGGATTTTGGCCCATGTTGACAGTGCGACAATCAACGCCGTCACGATTGACAGCAGACGGTAGGTATAGCTTAGTTGTTTCATGTTGATAATTAGGATTTAAGAGGATAGGGGAGTGTTGCTATTTGAGAGTTACTTTGGCTGTTGGCGGCAGGTTGGCATTGCGTCGTTCAACGGCGTCGACCGTTTCACGGGCGAGGTGGCGGAATGCCTGGGCTGTAAGCGACTCGGAATTTAGCGCTATCGGAGCGCCGTTGTCGCCCCCCTCGCGGATGCGGCCAACGAGCGGAATGTCGGCCAGCAATGGAATATTCAACTCGCGCGCCAGGGCGGCTCCACCATCTTTCCCGAATATATAATACTGCTCGTCGGGGTGTTTTTCGGGGGTAAACCATGCCATATTTTGCACTAACCCAAGCACCGGAACGTTGACTTTATCGTCGGTAAACATTGTGTATCCGCGACGGGCGTCGGCAAGCGCAACCTCCTGGGGGGTTGTTACGATGATAATGCCGGTCAGGGCAAGGGTCTGAACAAGGGTGAGGTGAATGTCGCTTGTGCCGGGAGGCATGTCGATAAGGAAGTAATCGAGGCTACCCCAGTCGGCGTCGGTAATGAGCTGGGTCAGAGCGCGCGATGCCATTCCTCCGCGCCATGTCAGCGAGGCATTTTTGTCGACCAGCAGGCCTATTGACAGCACTTTGACTCCATATTTTTCGGCCGGAATTATTTTGTCCTGTCCATCTACCTGATGGATGTATAGTTGCTCGCCCTCGATTCCAAACATTGTGGGAGCCGATGGCCCGAATATGTCGGCGTCGAGCAGACCCACACTATACCCTTCGGCGGCAAGAGCTACAGCAAGATTGCTCGCCACCGTAGATTTTCCAACACCACCTTTTCCCGACGAAATTCCGATTATATTTTTCACGCCCGGGAGTGGATTTGTGCGTTCGGGTGTTGCGGCAGGGAGCGTTTTGACGTTTACAATCACTTCGGCGTCTTCGCTCGCGTATGTCTTTATGGCTGCTTCGGCCGCTTTTACGAGTGATTTTATAAAGGGGTCGGTTGGCCGGCTGAACTGTAGGGTGAAAGATACGTGATGGCCGTTGATGGTGATGTCATCAGCCACCATATCGCTCTCAACGATGTTGCGCCCGGTGCCCGGATAGCGAACGGTGGAGAGGGCGTCAAGTATCAGCTTGGGGTATAGTGTTTGTTGCATTTTACTGTTAGGATATTAATCGACTATCGGTGAAAGCTCGTTGACAAGGCCGCGCGAGAACGAGCGGTAGGTGTCATGCTCAATTTCAATATCGGGTTCGGTCAGCCGGGTGTCGTGGTCAAGTTTCCATGACAGGTATTTGATGGTCAGCCCTCGGTCGAGCCATTGCTGCTCATAGAAAGTGCGAATTGACAGAATGTCCGATGCGAGATTGCTGTGGTAAAGGTCGTCGGTATCGGTAATTATATCAAGCTTGTTGACCCGGGTCATTTCGCGGGTGTAGGTGTAGAGAAAAGGGGAGTCGGTCTTCAGATGTATCTCTCCGCCGTTGAGCAAGATGTGGCGATACAGCTCCATGAATCGGGTGGAGGTCAATCGCTTGCGAGTTTTCTTCATCTGCGGGTCGGGGAAGGTAATCCAGATGCGTGAAACTTCGTCGGGCGCAAAAAAGCGGTCGATAAGCTCAATGTTTGTGCGCAGAAAAGCCACGTTTTTCAACCCTTCGTTGCGGGCGGCGGTTGCGCCTTTCCACATGCGCGCACCCTTGATGTCGACGCCTATGAAATTCATTTCGGGGAAGCGCCGTGCCAGCCCTACGGTGTACTCGCCTTTGCCACAGCCCAATTCCAGAACGATGGGGTTGCTGTTGTCAAAAAAATCGGTGTGCCATTCTCCGCGCAAAGGAAATCCTTCCTCTTGCAGGCGTGCAAACGGGTATTGGAAGACAAAATCAATTGTCTCCATTTCGCGAAATTTAGACAGCTTGTTCTTCCCCATTAATCAGCCTTTATAGACAAATTTTGCTGTCGTGGTTTTATTGTCGGCTGTTTCAACCGTGATAATCAGAATGCCCGGTTGGGTGCCTGTCAGGTCAATGGATGTTGTTGCCGAGTTAACGCCGAGCAATGTTGCAATCGCGTGACCTGTAATGTCATACAGCGCAACGTTGTTTATGTCGGTTGCGGCAACGATGTGCAGTGTGTTCCCTTCGATGTAGAACTCAACGTTGCCGGTGGTTGCGAGGTCGTTTTCAATATCGTCAACACCCGAGTTTCGCAGGAGATTAAACTCTTTCCACTGTGGTGCCTCTGCAAATTCCTCTTCAAGATTTTCGGGAGCGATTAGGAGAACCGAGCTTTGGTCCACGCCTGCCCACACGTTTTCTCCCAGCTCGGGAACGGCGCTCACACGTGAGGCGTTAATCTCCTCAAGACCTGTCATTCCCTCCATGGCTCCGGTTCCGATGTACACAAGCCCTTCGGGAACTTTCCAATTTGCAATGGCTGTGAGGTCCATGAATGCATAATCACCGATAGTTGTAATGTCGGTCATCGCAGCTATGGTTCTTTCGCTTACGTTGAATGCGCCTTTGAACAGTAAATCGGGAATTTCGGTGATTCCGGCCGGCAGCGTAATCCCCTCCAGGGCTACGTTGTCAAAAAATACTCCCTTGCCAATCGATGTAAGCGAACTTGGCAGGTAGACCGATGTCAGCGATGTGCAGTCGGCAAAAGCGCGGTCGCCGATTGTAGTCATCTGTTTGCATCGCGATAAATCGACCATTCTCAATGCCGTGCCACTAAAGGCGTCGTGACCAATGGTGGCAACATTCTCGTAAAATGAAAATGCATCCAGGCTGCTGCAGCCGGCAAAAGCGTCGTCGCCCACGCTGCTGAGAGTCGTTGACACGCCGATACTTCTCAGTTTGGAGCATGCGCGAAACGAACCCTTAGGTATATCGGGCGTACCGATGTTGGCGGTTTCCAGCTCCGAGCAATCGCTGAAAACGTATTCTCCAATGTAGTTTATCGAGGCGGCAATGTTGATTGACGTCAGTTTTGAACCGGCGAATGCACCTTCTCCGATGGCCTCCAGCGATGTGGGGAGCGAAATCGAGGTAATGGTTGAACCCAGGAAGGCGTAATCGGGGATGCGGTTGGCGTCGCTGTGAACAGCGCCCGACGTGAGTCGCTGCCCGTCATATTCAACGATTGTTGCCCGGGTTAGGTCGAGATTTGTCAAAGTTGTGAGACCGCCGAGGAACTCAAGGTCGGCGGCGTCGATTTTGCCCTCAATCTGAAGTGTGCTTGCCGAGAGTTGGTCTTGCGATAGTGTGCTTTTCAAGCTGCCGGCTGTTGTATTGACAATGGCATTGCCTTGCAAGCTGAGTGTTGCAATGAGGCCGAGTAGATATGTTCTTGCTTTCATTTCCAAAAATGATATATACGGTTTACCTTGCAAAGGTAAGTAAAAAATTGCAAAACCTCAATTCTAAATTTGTGTTTAATTTTTTCTCAAAAATAGAATTGATGAATGTTAAATTTTTTAACACGCAGAGTGCTGTTTTACCTGCTCCCGTGCGGTTCGGTTTTCAATTTTTTATTCTCGCGGGGTTTGATTTTGTGTATTTTGTTGATATATAGAAATATATGCTGATTTTGGCTGTTCTTGTTTTTTATTCAGAAAAAATTCATTTTGTAAATTTATGGGAAATAATTTAATTTTGCTCCTTGAGGGGATGTTTTGAACCTCCACTTTCGGTAAATGAAGAACAAAATAAATTGGATAACCCGAAGCGGTGTTTCAGAGCCGACGTTTGATGTTGAACTTTTGGAACGCTGGTTAACGACGGTTGCCGGAACGCATAATCGGCTCGTCGGTCCTATTACATATATTTTTTGTGACGATTCGGAGATATTAAAGGTTAATCGGGAATTTTTGCAACATGATTATTATACCGATATAATTACCTTTGACTACACGCGCGGCCGGCTTATTTCGGGAGATATTTTTGTTTCTCTTGATACGGTTGCCTCCAATGCCGAGTCGTTGAACCAGCCATACGAGACGGAGTTGCTGCGCGTGATAGCTCATGGCGTTCTCCACCTCTGTGGGATAGACGACAAGGGGCCCGGCGAGCGTGAAATCATGGAGCGGCATGAAAACGAGGCGTTGAAACTTTTTTCTGATTTATCGGCCGCTGTAAAATAAAATATATCAGTTGATTACGGAATGAAGCGAGACTATGATGTAATAGTTATTGGAGCCGGTCATGCCGGGTGTGAGGCTGCTCATGCGGCGGCCAAACTCGGTGTGTCTACGTTGCTCATCACGCTGGATATGAATAAGATAGCGCAAATGAGTTGCAATCCGGCCGTTGGGGGTATTGCCAAAGGCCAGATAGTTCGCGAAATTGATGCGCTTGGTGGCATGATGGGTATTGTGACCGATAGGACTGCCATACAGTTCCGAATGCTCAATCGCTCCAAAGGGCCGGCAATGTGGAGCCCTCGTTCCCAAAGCGACCGAGTTAAATTCAGTCAGTGTTGGCGTGAGATATTAGAGAATACCGACAATTTGAATATGTGGCAGGATGACGTTGTTGACGTTATCATAGAGGATGGTGAAATACGAGGCGTAAAGACTGCTCTCGGGATGACATTCAAAGCCACGTCGGTTGTTCTGACCGCCGGCACATTCTTGAACGGGCTGATGCATATTGGCCGTGTGCAGGTGCCGGGTGGCCGCGTGTCCGAGCCGGCTTCGGTTTCGCTTACATCCCGGCTGATTGAGATTGGGTTTGTGACCGATAGAATGAAAACCGGCACGCCGGTGAGAATAGACGCCCGTTCGGTTGATTTCGGTCAAACGGTGGAACAGCCCGGTGACGATGATTATCACGGATTCTCCTATCTGCCCGATGTTAAAAGGGAATTATCTCCGCGCTCCTGTTATATTGTCTATACAAACAGCTCTACGCACGATGTTTTGCGACGCGGTTTGCCCGACTCTCCGCTGTACAACGGGCAGATAAAAAGTATTGGACCGCGCTATTGTCCGTCAATCGAAACCAAGATTGTTACTTTTGCTGATAAAACCGAGCACCAGCTTTTTCTTGAACCGGAAGGGGAGACCACCAATGAGTTCTATTTGAACGGGTTTTCATCCTCACTTCCTATAGATGTGCAGATAGAGGCGCTTGAAACAATCCCGGCGCTGAAAAATGTTGTTATATATCGCCCGGGGTATGCTATAGAATATGACTTCTTTGACCCGACACAATTGCGACACACGCTGGAAACGAAACTTGTTGGCGGTCTCTATTTCGCGGGGCAGGTTAACGGCACTACCGGCTACGAGGAGGCGGCCGGTCAGGGCTTGATTGCCGGTATCAACGCTGCGTTGCGGGTCAAAGGCGATAGTGCTTTTACGCTGGGGCGCGACCAGGCATATATCGGCGTGCTTATTGATGACCTCGTGACTAAGGGAGTTGACGAGCCCTATCGCATGTTTACCTCCCGGGCTGAATACCGAATTCTGTTGCGTCAGGATGATGCCGATATGCGTCTCACGCCTTTAGGCTATCAAATAGGTCTTGCTGACGAACGGCGTTTTAATCTGATGGAATCGAAACGATGTCAGCGTGACGCCTTTATTGAGTTTGCCAAAACATTTTCAATTAAACCCGCGCTTATCAACCCGGCCCTTGAGCGACTTGGAACCACGCCGCTGAAACAGGGTGTCAAGTTGGTAGACTTGATATTGCGGCCACAGCTGTCTATTGCGGTTTTGACGCCCGAGATAGACGCGATGGGCCGCTGGATTGATGAGAATATTGAGGCTGAGCGCCGTGATGAGATACTGGAGGCGGCCGAGATATTAATCAAGTATGGCGGATATATAGAGCGGGAGAAGATTAATGCCGAGAAGTTAGTTAGACTTGAAGCGCTCAAATTGCGAGGAAAAATTGAGTATAAAAACATTAAGGCCCTGTCGACCGAGGCTCGTCAGAAGTTAGAAAAGATAGACCCGGAGACGGTTGGCCAGGCGTCGCGAATACCGGGAATTTCTCCTGCCGATGTTAATATATTGCTGCTTCTGTTAGGCAGATAGATTTGGAATGTTTCACGTGGAACAATCGTTTTATTCAGAATAATAATTTTAAATGCTATAAAATGGAATACGTAAAATCAAAAATCAGGGATGTTATTGACTTTCCACAAAAGGGAATTGTGTTTAAGGATTTGACTACCGTATTTAAGGACCCGCAAGCTCTGAACACCATCGGGAAAGCGCTCGCTGACCTATATCGCGATAAGGGTGTTACCAAGGTTGTCGGTATCGAGTCTCGCGGCTTTATCGGAGGGTCTATTCTTGCTCACGAGATAGGCGCCGGTTTCGTTCCGGCTCGTAAGCCCGGAAAACTTCCGGCCGACACTGTCTCTTGCTCTTATCAGAAGGAGTATGGTGTAGATACTATCGAGATGCACCGCGATGCGATAGGTCCCGATGATGTTGTTGTGCTGCATGATGATGTGTTGGCTACCGGCGGAACAATGGCTGCGGCATACGAGCTGGTGAAAAGCATGAACCCCCAAAAAATATACATAAATTTCATCATCGAACTCGGTGCCCTCGGCGGTCGCAATCTGTTGCCTGCTGGTGTTGAGGTAACCTCTTTAATCGCTTATTGAGCTCTTTTGTCAAATAGGAGGACATGTCTGACTAATGGCTAAAAATGATAAATCGCCCGAGCTTAAGGCTAAAATCTCCATATTACCTTCCACTCCCGGTGTCTATATGTATTATGACAAGGATGGGAAGGTTATCTATGTAGGTAAAGCCAAAAACCTCAAGCGGCGTGTTTCATCTTATTTTAACCGAACCCACGAGTCGTGGGGGGCC
>JAFLTJ010000018.1 GCA_022510465.1 Muribaculaceae bacterium | reverse complement strand
TTTGGGTTTAATCTTGAAAACACTCTTGTGGTCAAACATAAACGTCAGCGAGCCTTGGGTTCCAAGCGAACCGCCATGTTTGTTGAAATAAGAACGAACGTTAGCAACCGTACGTGTATTGTTGTCGGTAGCAGCCTCAACAACGATTGCGATACCGTAAGGACCATATCCCTCATACACAATCTCCTTGTAGTCGCCGGCATCCTTATCTGTTGCCTTCTTAATGGCACGTTCTACAGTATCCTTAGGCATGTTGGCAGCCTTTGCGTTCTGCATAAGTACGCGCAAGCGAGGATTCATGTCGGGGTCTGGACCGCCGGCTTTTGCTGCAATAGTGATTTCTTTACCAATGCGTGTAAAAGTTCGGGACATATTGCCCCATCTTTTCAATTTTCGCGCTTTGCGATATTCAAATGCTCTTCCCATAGGGGTGATATATTAGTTTTAATACTTAATTTCAATCTATTTAGCGAAGCACCGCGCCGAGACGGCTTGTCAGGTTCTTCACCACCTTATTCATTATTGCCTCTATCTGCTTGTCTTGCAGCGTCTTTTCTCCATCCTGCAACGTCATTGAGATTGCATACGACTTTTTGTCCGACGGGAGCTTATCACCCTCATACACGTCAAACAGTTCCACCGAGCGCAGCAACCGTTTCTCGCTTTCGCGAACAACCGCTTCCACCTGTTCAAACGTAACACCCTTGTCTATCAACAGCGCCAGGTCACGGCGAACAGGCAACGTCTTGGGCACATCGCTATACTTAACCGACCGTTTTGATGCCAATCCGGTCAACGCGCTCCAATCAAGCTCCGCAAAATAAACATCCTGCTTTATATCCATCGCGCGGAGAACGGCATTAGACACAATCCCGAGCTCGCCGAGCCATTTACCCGAGCGCGTAGCCACGGTAAGCCGGGCGGCCATCAACGGCGAGCTATCCTGAGTCAGCTTAAGTTCACGTTCGCTGATACCCAAACGCGAAAAGACACCCAGCACAACCGCCTTAAGGTCATACACTGTTGCCTTAATCTCAGCCCTAACCCAGTTTGACGGAGCAAGATATCCGGTCATCCATATTCCCAAGCGCGATGACTCGCTGTAGGGTGCAAGCGGCAATTCCGTTGTCGATTCCACTTCGGGATTGAAGCGATACACATTGCCAAACTCATACATCAGCAAATCGCCGTTCTTGCGATTTATATTGTGTGACAACGATTCCAGCCCGCCATACAACAGCGTGCGGCGCATCACCGACAGGTCAGCGCTAAGCGGATTGAGCAGCTTAACGCAGCTTTCGAGCGGAT
Organism: Muribaculaceae bacterium; assembly: GCA_022510465.1. GTDB lineage: Bacteria > Bacteroidota > Bacteroidia > Bacteroidales > Muribaculaceae > HGM05190. The sequence continues at coordinate 31,950 of JAFLTJ010000018.1, read as the reverse complement.
ACTGCTCATTATCGACATAATAGCTTTCGGCCGTCAACGAATTGTTCAGTATCTCATTAAACCCTTGCCCCGTCAGCTGTTCGCTCACCATGCGACGCAGCGTGTCGGCAACATCGGTCGCCGTTTTGTATGACAAACAGGCATGAAGTTCATCACCTATTTCAACATTATTGTATCCGTAAATTCTCAGCACATCTTCAATCACGTCACACGGCCGTGTCACGTCAACCCTGTATGTCGGCACCTTCACCGTCACCGTTCCGTCGCTATGACCCGTAATCTCCATTTCAAGCGAGTCAAGAATCGAATCGTATGTTTCGGCTGGTATTTCCTTTCCTATAAGCGAATTAGCCTTTGAATAGTCAAGCGTAACCTCGGCCGGCATGATTGGAGTCGGATACACATCAACAATATCGCCAACAACCTCACCTCCGGCTATATCCTGAACCATCAGCGCTGCCAATTTAGCTATATAGGTCGTCACATTTGGGTCACAGCCTCGTTCAAAGCGGAACGATGCATCTGTCGACAATCCATGGCGACGGGCCGTTTTGCGTATGCTTGTCGGATTGAAATAAGCTGCTTCCAAGAAAACCGACGTCGTAGACTCCGTTACGCCCGAATCCAATCCGCCAAAAACACCGGCGATACACATCGGTTCCAATTCATTACATATCATCAAGTCGGCATTACTCAGCTTACGCTCAACCCCGTCTAAGGTCACAAACGGCGTTCCTTCAGCACACCGTTTCACCACCACTCGGCCGCCCTTGATTTTATCGGCGTCAAATCCATGCAACGGCAATCCCAGCGCATGAAGCATATAGTTAGTAATATCAACAATATTGTTTATCGGCCTTACGCCTATTGCGTTCAGTCTGTTTCGCAGCCATTCCGGGCTTTCGGCCACCTTCACTCCGCGAATCGTGACACCCGAGTACCGCGGGCAAGCAACTTCATCCTCCACCGTGACACTTATAGCACCCTCGCTCTTTCCCGATGTTTTAAACAGTTCCACCGACGGGCGATGCAACTTGCCGCCTCCGGCATGAACATCAAGCCACGCCTTCAAATCGCGCGCAACGCCATAATGACTTGCCGCATCGATTCGATTAGGTGTAAGGTCAACTTCAAGAACATAGTCACTCTTAAGTTTGTAATAATCAGCTGCTGCCGTACCCGGTTCAACAGCCTCCTCGATTACGATGATACCGTCATGGCTCTTCCCGACGCCTATCTCATCCTCGGCGCATATCATTCCAAACGACTCTACACCGCGAATCTTCGATTTCTTGATGACAAACTCCTTGTCGCCGTCATACAGCGTCGTGCCAACCGTAGCAACCACCACCGTCTGGCCCGCTGCGACATTCGGCGCGCCACACACTATCTGCGTCGCCGCCCCGTCGCCCAAATCCACCGTCGTTACATGCAGATGGTCACTATCCGGATGCTCCTCGCATGTCAGAACTCGGCCTATCACGATACCCCGCAATCCGCCTTTTATTGATTCAACCTCCTCTATCGAGCCGGTTTCAAGCCCTATGGAGGTCAACGCTGCCCCCAATTCTTCGGGTGACAAATCAAAATCTACATACTCCTTGAGCCAATTATATGATATATTCATCGTATTTGATTGATTTCATAATTTTCAACGCAAAATTACAAAATCTACATTTATCAGTCAAATATACCATCCAAAAAGTCAAAATTTTAAAAACTGCTTGCCTGAAAACATCACTTAAACAGCGGCTTCTGCGCCACAAACCACGGCAAGAATCTTTTACACAACGGTATCGAAATAACGCATAACGCAAGCACAATAATCAAATGCAATGAAGCCGAATAATGCTCGCCCAAAAGCATCGACAGTGGTGTGTAACTATGTATAATTATGGGGATATGAACACACAATACAATTAGCGAATAGCGCCCGAAATAAGACACAATTGGCAGCCATCTAATTAATTTACACACACTTAGAACCCCAAACACGCACAACAAACAGCCCGCGTAAGTCACAATAGCATTTCCATGCACAATATTCATGGATATGCTGATAGTCGGAACACCTATGCAATAACAAAAAGCGTACGACAGGCCGATGAGACCAACCCCGGCAATTACGGAACGCAGAGGCCGGCCTATCTCGTTAGTCACAAAACCAACCCTACTCGCAATATATCCGGCATAAAAGAATGGAAGTGCAGCCAGTGCCCCGCCGATGTATAAAGGCAACCATAACTGATATTCACGGATTATACTTCCTATTAATGTCATCGCCAATACACCCGCCGCCAGCTTCTTCCCCGATAGATACTTATGCAAAAAATAAAAAATGACATTGGTTATAAATAGACAAATCAGAAACCACATCGCCCCGTTAAAACGGATAAAATCATTGAAAAATGACACCGTTACGTGACAGCCCCCTGCCGCTTCATGCAACACTATCGGCTTTACATAAAACGCAACTATTGAAATCACACACGAAACCAACAGCCAAAACACACACGGGACAAGAAGATTATTTACCTTCTTTTTCACGAATGTCAGTGCCCCTCCATAGCTACGGAAAAACATCCCCGACAGCACAAAAAACAATGGCATTCTCAAGGTTGCAAGATTCAAAAGATTAATCTGACGACCATCAAAATGGAATAATACAACCAAAATAATACAAATCCCTTTGGCTAAGTCTACAAATTCAACTCTATCAACCTTACAACTCATTGATTTCCCAAAACCAATCAGTCAAATATATCCTCGATTGTCGACTCTACCGTCTCCGGTTCACCGTCAGGCGATTCATCCCAGAAAGTACCATAATCCTCTCCCTTACACAAGTCCACATTCTCCGGGAACTCAAACTTAGCCCCGCGGTTGTAGGGTAAAGTATTATCGTTAAACACCTTCTGCATAAACTTTCCCCAGATAGGCAACGCCATTGCCGAGCCCTGACCGTATGCCATGTTATTGAAATGGATATAACGTTCCTCGCCGCCAACCCAGGCTCCGGCCACTATCTGAGGCGTAAAGCCCATAAACCAACCGTCGGCATTATAGTTCGTCGTACCGGTCTTTCCGCCTATATCGCCGCTCAGATTATACGTTCCTTTCAATCGGCGCGCCGTTCCCGAATCCACCACATTCAGCAACATCGACAGTATCCGATAATAGGCCGTTTCCGAGATTACTTCCGTGTGACGGGGAGTAAACTCCGATATGATATTTCCGTTTCCGTCTGCTATCGCCGTTACCATTATCGGGTCCACACGCATACCGTTGTTGGCAAACGCCGTATATGCCGTAACCATCTCTTTTACCGACACGTCACACGGGCCTAAACATAGCGACATCACGGCTGGCAAATCACCCGTTATGCCAAAATTATGCATCGTTCTAACAAGTGCCGACGGCGACAACTGTGATATCAATCGGGCCGAAATCCAGTTGTTTGAATTTGTCAATGCCCATCGCAAATCCACCATCTGCCCAACCCGGGAACGCCCCGACCTCGGCATCCACGTCTTTCCGTTTTCATCAGTTATCACCGGCTGAGTGTTCGAGAACATATCACACGGAGTATAATTCTCCTCCATTGCATACGTGTACAGGAACGGTTTCACCGTCGACCCTATCTGGCGGCGACCTGTCGACACCATGTCATACTGAAATGCCGTGAAATCAGGCCCGCCAACATACGCCAACACATGACCGTTTTTGGGGTCCATTGCCATAAATCCGGTACGCAAGAACGACTTCTGATGCATCAGAGAGTCAAACGGAGTCATCACCGTATCAACCATCCCATGATACGTAAACACCTTCATTTCCCGGCGCTCCATAAACGACTGCTCTATCTCCTCGCGACTCTTGCCGGCTTTCTTCATTGCACGATAACGGTCGGTATTCTTCATCGCATTTCTGACAAGATAATTCAGCCTTATTTCCGACAGCTCTGTCCGGTTGGTTGAGTAAGGCGTGCGGCGGGAATCGCGCGGTTGCCTGTTGAACGACGGCTGGAGATAACCCCCAAGATGTTCTGCAACCGCCTCCTCGGCATACTGCTGCATCCGCGTATCTATCGTCGTGTAAATCTTCAACCCGTCGTTGTATATATCATACTTTGAACCGTCGGGTTTCGGATTCTTCTCTATCCAGCCATACAGCGGATTGATTTCCCACTGCGTTGAGTCATCCAAGAATTTTGCACGCTCCCACGAGTGATAATTACTCCATTCAGGCTTGACCGCGCGGAGTATTCGCCTCAGCTCCTCGCGAAAATAAGGAGCAACACCATCTTTATGGTCTACCCGGTGAAAATCAAGAGTCAGCGGAAGACTGCTCAGCGAATCCAACTCCGCTGCCGTCAGATACCCCTGCTTATGCATCAGCGACAACACCGTGTTGCGGCGCTCAAGCGTGCGCTCCGGCTGCCTTACCGGATTATAATACGACGGATTCTTAACCATACCCACCAGCGTTGCCGCCTCCTCTATCGTAAGCGCCTCTGGCGTCTTGTTAAAATAAATACTTGCCGCCGACTTTATTCCTACCGCGTTATACAAAAAATCAAACTGATTAAGATACATTTTCAGTATCTCCTCCTTCGAGTAATAACGCTCCAATTTCACCGCAATCATCCACTCTATCGGCTTCTGCATCGACCGCGTAAACAAGTTCGACGACGTCGGCGAATATAGCTGTTTGGCCAGCTGTTGGGTGATTGTAGACCCGCCGCCGGCATTCTTCTGACCCATTAGGATTGTCTTGAACATTACACGCAGCAGAGCCTGGCCATCTATTCCCGAGTGTTCTTCAAATCGCGAATCCTCCGTCGCTATCAGCGCGTCTACTACATGCTGCGAAATCTCATCAAAATCAGCATACACTCGATTTCCGGTATTACGGAAATACCGGCCTATCTCCTTACCGTCGGCCGAATAGATAACCGAGGCAAAACGGTCATGCGGATTCTTAAGCTCCTCCACTGGCGGCATATAACCTATAACCCCGTTGTAGATAAGCACAAACAGCAGAAATACGCCAACCACAACGCAGCCAAAAATGAGCCACATCAGCGTTATTAGCGGATATCGGCGTAAACCATTCTTATTTTGATTTCCTTGTTTCATATTCATCATTGCATTCCGAATAAGGCAGCCCGAAGCTACTCATATTTTTTCATTCCGCAAATTTAAGCAATATACACCAATCATAACCCCCATAAATTTACTTTTTTACATTTTTTATTTTTTGCCACAACTTTGCCACGAGTTTAGACCGCAATTCACACGCCCCACCGCGCTCACTCGTTTCAAGCAAAAAGAGGAGGCCTTCACAAAAAGTGAAGACCTCCCCGTGCATTCTCTATTCAGTTAATTTACTTCACAACAAGCTTCGCCGTTGCAGTTCCGGCACGAACGATGTAAACACCCGTCTCAACACTGAGCGTCTCCATTCCAGTCGATGCAAACGAGTATACACATCTGCCGTCAATCGTGTAAACAGCTACCGGAGCCGAAACAGGAGCCTTGACCACTATTCGGCCGCCTGGCACTGCGTAAATCTCACATCCGTCTGAACCGACACCCTTGACCGACGCCGGAACCGGAATTGCCGTATTCGAGAAGATTGACTCGCCATCCGTATATGTTGCTGTTACATTGTAACGATGGTTGTAATCTGCATTGACGTTCTTATCATGATACTCCGTCTCGCCAAGACCGGTAACATAGCGCTCGCCGTCACGGTATACGTTGTAACCCGTAAGCTCCACGGCCGGTTGTGCCGGTACGTACGAGATATCGTCAATCATAAGCGCCCACGCATTTTCGCTCTTGCACACAATCGCAAAATAGCGAGTCCCGGCCGGCACCTTATACGACTGCTGACGCCAGCTTGTGCTTATTAGCTTCACGCTCTCCTTTAACGGCACAAAATCCTCAGGCTCGTTACCCGAGCTGGAAATCATAAAGTCGTATGTCTCAATTGCGCCCTGCATAAATGCAGCTGCATAGAAACTGATTGTTTGTTCATGACCCGACAATTCAGGCGACACTAACCAGTCATCGTTTTGACTGCTCGAACTTGCAAATGACGCCAAGAACTTATCGCCCGAATGAGCCGACCAGTATCCGCCTATTCCAACCTGCTTGGGATTGAAAACTATGAACGACTGCGGCAAGCCTATATTTTCCCACGTGTAAGTATACGTTCCGTCGCTTAGACCGGTGAACGTATTGGCGCCATCCATGTCATACAGCTTCCACTCGCCTATATTGGATATTGCAAAATTGGGATATGACTCTATGTCATCCGCTTGTGCAATCTCATTGGGATAATACTCTGCCTCGCTCCACGTCAGATGAACCCCATCGCCGTTTTCATCTATTTCAGCCAGCAAGTCATTGACGTAAGGAACATTGGGAGCCTCTACCGACACATAGATTTCACCCGTGTTGTTATAGACATTAGCATCATTGTCCACCTTCACCTCAGCTCTCAGATAGAGCTTGCGCGATGTTTCATCCAGCGCCGGAGTGTAGACAAACGGAACGGTAGTTTTCTCATCGACAGCAAGGTCTATAACCTCGGTCGCTATCGCCTCTTCCGAATCGGCATACAACGCTACCTCCACATTCTTCAATGCCGAAGTTCCGTTATTGTCAACCGTTACAAAATACTCGTTTTCACGACCCATCAGCGCAACCTCCGGGCCCGAAATATCTACCAATCGTGCATCATACTGCGGCTTGTCGCCCGTAAATTCTATCTTGTCAAAATGGATTTGGCCATCACGTTCGTCACTCTGACAGCACAAAACAACCGACGCCCTGCCATACGAACTATACTCACTTAAATCAACGCTATACGTCTGCCATCCGTCAGTTTCAGCCTTTACAGGATACTTTTCAGTCAACATTACCATATCCTGCTCTACTCCATCCTTTTCAACCAGGAGCCCTATCTGAACTGTTGCTCTCGTCAGTTTTACATTTGTCGATTGATATACAGTAAAGCTGAACTTCGGATTATTCAGTCCGGTCAGATTAATTCGCGGCGACACATACATTCCGCTACACATCACACCGCTCAAACTGGGATTGAATGTCAGCACTTTCCCCTCGGTCGGAGTGCACGACGGATTGTATCCGCGGCTCATCGTGTAGAATGAACAATTCGTATTGCGACTCGTATCCCACGGCTTAAGGCTTGACCCGTCGGCAAAATTTTCATACAAAGGCATTTCAAACGCCTGGCCAAACAGGCCCCTGGCCTCTACAGCTTTTGCCTCGCCTCCGAGTGTGCGTGCCACTACCGAATATGTGATATATCGCTGCCGCTCATTTGGATAAGACGACAGAACATTGCTAAATGTTGCACTCGTCGTTCCACTTACCGATGCAACCAATTCACTCTGCATATTATCCTTACGATAGATATCATACGTAATATCATCCTCCGTAAGTTTATTTCCATCAACACCAAGCATGTCTTCCGGATAATTCCATGTCAACACTGCATTATTGCCATTGTTGGCAGTCATCAGCGTCAGATTTTCAACCTGTTTGGGTGCATCGGGTTTCATATTCACCGACACCTGCAAGTCAAGGCCCGTGCCTGAGCTATTCTTAGCCACAACCGCATACTTGTTAACATCAAAAGCAGGATTCTTGTCTGTAACAGTAGCCTCGACCTGACCATTCTCTACCGCCACTCCGGCTATACGGCGCGACAAATCCGACGTGTACAAGTAAACATCCGTAATTCCGGTTACAGGGCGCCCTGCCGCATCAAGCGTCGGCAACTTAACTGTAATATTCGCATTGCCGTCACTGGTGTTGATTGATACAAGTTCGGGAGCAGCCGGGATTGTTGACGGTCCGTATTCGGTCACGCGAATATTGTCGAGCGAAACATGGTCGTAAGCCGAACCGGTAGCATGGAATCCTATAAATGACTCCTTCGCTTTGGCTGTAAACAGCATTGATGCCACCTCAGTTTGTCCGCCTATCAAATCAAAAGAGTTGGAAGCAACCTGTCTGCCTAAACTTTCAACCGTTGGATACTCGCCAAGATGAATATCTATCTCCCGGTGGAAAGGTTGACCCGAAGCCCATCCCTGAGTCTGATAGGATAGCCGATAAATATAATCCTCCTTCAGATTCAACGCCGGAGTCACAATCCAGCCGTCAACCTCTAAACGATTGCTGTAACTGAGAAAGTATATTGCCAGCTGATAAGACGGATGGTACATCCAGTACTGCCCGTCTTCTTTTGCAAGCCCCTTGGGGTCAAGGGTATACATTGAATAAAACTCCGTCTGAGTATCAAATGTCTGCAAATATGGCAAGTCACGCGATTTTCCGATAATTACCGGTGATGTATAGGTTGACTGACCCTTCCCCGCAGCGGCCTCGGCATATACCTCATACTGCGTTAGATATTGCACGCGGTCGGGTGTCTCGGTAAATTTACATTCCTTAAGACCGGTTGCAACCGTTATCCCGTCAGGACGTCTAACTACACTGTACGTCAGATTGGCTGCATCAAATATACCGCTGTTGCCGCCCGTTTCCGGAGCCTCCCACGTCAGCGTTGCCGTTTTATGGTCGGGGGTGAAACTCATCTGCAGATTTTTCACCGCCTCCGGTGTATCCTCGCCGCTAAGGAAAGTAATTTCCGAGCGTAAACTCTTCTGTCCGGCAGCGTTATAGCAATACACCAATACGGTATGCTTGCCCTCTGCCAGGCTGATTTCGCTGCCGGTATATGTCTGTCCAGGGCTCATATTCTGCCGCGTATCTTGAAGAACGCCATCCATATACACCTCAATCTTGAGATTCCCGGTGAGCGTTGACCTGTCGTAAGCCTTTGTCGGAAGTACACACGAGATTGTTCCCTTGGAATACTCTCCCTCCTTGTAGGTAAACTTAAGATTCTTAACAGCTTCCGGAGCCTTGGGATGTGAGTCCATTATATAAAGCGACGAGAACTGAACATTCACGGCTTCAAACTTCTTCACCGGAGTGGCCTTGCCTGTTTTGGTATCAACCTCCATCAGGTAGCTGGCATAGGTTTCCTGATAATACTGGTCATACGATTCCAGCAATTCCGCAGTCCAATACAGTTTGTTATTTCTGATATCATAACAAGCTGCCGCATATTGCGATTTTTGATTATATCCAAGGTCTCCTACAAAAGTAGATTTACCGGTATTTTTGTCTATCTTGTAAAGCGACACCTTATAGGGGAACGGCTCCGCCTTTGTAAACGCCCACAGCTGCCCGTCTGCATCACAGGCAAGAGCGTTAAACGACCGGTCAAGCGTTGCTATATTGGTCATCTCTCCCGTCTCCAGATTAACCTCGCGGAGATTCATCGTCGGGTCATTAAAATTCAGACCTAAAGCATACGTCTTTCCCGTTGAATAGTCATGCGTCATCGCGCGAGAATGAGTCAGCGACGGCGGGCATTCATAATATTTACTCGATATGTATTCCCACGATATAGCGTCATATTTGTAGAACGTATTCATAGCCTTCTGCGTATTAGACGACCCGGCTATGCCATAATACGCCTCGTCGAGATATATACCTCCGCCTGTCGTGTGGGGAACTGCATCCCGGCTTTCCCAATATGGGTCTCCTCCGTCTATGGTGAAGCTATAGATACCGTAGTTGTAAACTCCGCTACCCATTTCTCCCCATCGGTCGGTCCATTCCAGAGAACCATAAAATTTCACTGTTTCGTCATCCTCTGTTGAAGCCGAAACCACCGTAGGAGGCATTATCTCCATCGGCGGAGTAGCCGCATCTTCTGTCTTGGTCCATAAACCGAACGCCGACATCGTCGCTATTACACAAATTGCAAGCAACACACTTTTTCTCGGCAAATGTTTCATAAATTAATAGAGATTACAGATATATGTTAAATATTATTGATTTTTTCTGTCGTTTTGCGGCCTCAAAGTTAAGCTAATTATTTTGATTTGCCAAAATTCATTATATTTGTGCCCATATTTCAATGCACTTTAATTACCACAAAAATTATGCTAAGACAACTTTTTACCGCCATTGTTCTGACCGGATGTTATATGGCAACCTTTGCAATCCCGGCTAAAAATGGAATTTTATCATATCCCCAGCCCGATGGTTCTACCGTTTCGGTTACTCTTCACGGTGACGAGAACGCCCATTGGTACGAATCCGAAGACGGCTACCTCCTTATCGCATCCGATAACGGGCAGCTGGAATACGCAACAATCAAATCCGGGCTGCTGGCGTCGACAGGCATTAAAGCAACCGAGGTAAATCTGCGCTCGCCCGAGCAGTCGGCCATGTTAGCCGCTCTGCCCCGTCAAAAAATGATTGAAATGGCCGCCACGCAGGTTAATCGCATTCGTGATACACGCCGTGCCGCTCCGCTTCGTTCTAACAGCGGGCTGATAAACAACTATCCAACAACCGGTTCGCCAAAAGCCATGGTGCTTCTCGTTGAATTTGAAGACGTAAAATTCACCACCCCCGACGCCCAAAACGCTTTTCAGCAGCTCGCGTCACAACCGGGATATTCCTACGGCGGTGCCAAAGGTTCTACCCTGGACTATTTCAAAGATCAAAGTGCCGGAGTGTTCACCCCCGACTTTCACGTCTTCGGGCCTATACAAGTTGACCACCCCGAGGCCTATTACGGTGCTGCAACAGCTATGGCCTATGATTCGCAGGCATGGTTGATGGTGCGCGATGCGTGCGTCAAACTGCATGAACAAAACCCCGACCTCGACTGGAGTGAATTTGACAATGACGGTGACGGATTTGTTGACAACATCTTCATTTTTTATGCCGGATACGGACAAAACGAGGGCGCTCCTACATGGACAATCTGGCCTCACTCTGCCAAGCTCGTCGATTTCTACAATATCAGGCTACAATACAATGGCGTAATCGTCAACAGTTACGCCTGTACAAACGAATTGCAAAACACCTCCGGCGATACCAGGGCGGGTATCGGAACATTCTGCCACGAATATTCTCATGTTCTCGGATTACCCGACCTTTACGGCACCGACGGTTCAAAGCCTTTCTCTCCCGGTGATTTTGAAATCATGGACCATGGCTCATACAACGACCACGGAAACACGCCTCCCAACTACTCTGCCTTTGAACGTTACTGCGTTGGATGGCTCAATCCTCGAGCCCTATCCGGACCCGAAGATATCACGTTACACACAATATCAGAGGGTGACCCTGAAGGAAAAGCTCTTATGATTAGAACCGACAAAGAGGAGGAATATTTCGTTCTTGAAAACAGACAACAGGTAGGTTGGGATAAATTCCTTCCGGGGCACGGAATGCTTATATGGCATATCGACTTCAACAAAGCCATCTGGCTTAACAATCAGGTAAACAATCAACCACAGCACCAACGAGTTGACTTGATAGAAGCCGACAATGTCTTTACCGACAACACGCGCGGCGGAGACCCGTTCCCGGGCACAAGCAATAAAACAAGCTTCACTTCAACATCCAATCCGGCCATGACCACATGGACCAATTATGACCCTGACATGCCGTTGACCGACATTCACGAATCAGACGGTCTGATTACGTTCAAAGTCAAAGGAGGTGGCGAGCATTTAACCCCGGTAATTGCCACCGAAGCTTCCGATATTACCCCCGTTAGCTTCATCGCCCATTGGCAGCCTGGAATCGGAGCTTATCAATATGAAGTCGACGTATGCCAAGCCCCGGCCCGTGTACCATTTGTCACAATTCCGGTAAAAGATGCTACTCAGATTGAAATTACCGGCCTGACGCCCAATCGCCAATACTCCTACGTTGTTCGCGCCGTCAGCGACGATAGAACATCCGAAGACTCAAATCGAATTTTGGTTACAACAATGCCGGCAACATTTGAGCAACTAATTGCCAAGGTACTTGAACCTGAAAGAATTGAAGACACCAATTTCACAGCCCGATGGGAAGCCGTTGACGACGCTGCTGGATATAGGCTTACGGTCGTGGAAAAAATTCCGGTTGACCCGGAATACATTACGTTCGATTTCTCCAAGAACGAATCCGGAACATTCCTGCCCGAGGGTTGGACCTCAACATCATCAACTACCGGTTCTATTTCAGGATATTATGGCCAGGCGGCCCCGGCGCTGAGACTTTCATCCAACTCCGACCGTATAACGTCACCCACACTCACCGATGACGACATTAATTCGCTATCTTTCTGGTACAGAGGAAACAGCATTGGCGAAGATGCAGCTCTGACAGTTGAGGCTCTTATCGATTCCAAATGGACAAATCTCTATTATCTGAATCCGCTTAACAAAGCCGAGGGCACCACAATCAACATCGGCACCGGTGATAATCAGGATGCCGCTATGCCCCACGATGTCAAAGCCATCAGAATAATCTTTACCAAAACCGGCTCAGGCTCCGTTTACGTTGACGACATCGTTTTGGGATATGGCGGCAGATATGTGTCAACACCGCTGACCAACTATGACGACGCCGAGCAGGGTAACGCGACATGGGCGCTCGTCGAAGGTCTGAAACCCATGAGCACCTACTACTACTCTGTTAGAGCCTATGACAGCACACCGCTATTCACCGCCATGAGCGAAGAAATGAAAGTTATAACCACTGCGTCAAGCGGCGTAGATTTCACAACTGCCGGCGATAACAGCTTCACCGCTGTTCCAGGCAATGGAACCATTATTGTAAACGCCCCTGTCGGAACTCAAATAAGAATCTACAACACCCTCGGGCTTCTGGAAACAACAGCGGTTGTCAACAATTCGGGCTCTATCGTCATCCCTGCAACACCTGGCCTGCATGCAATCGCGCCATTCGGAAAAATTATTTACGTAAAATAGTCAAATATCAACCCGTAATACCGGGATAACATCCACAAATAAAGCTTGTTAGCCAAACCGTTTCAAGACCGGTGCAATTCTGTTCTTGGCGGTTTGGCTACTGTTTTGTACCTTTGCAATTGTAATCTATACCGACAATTGTTTCCCAACATGAAAAAATACCTTTTATTCCTTGTCGCAACAACAACCATACTGCTGTCGGGATGCAATAAACTGACCCCCGAAGCAAAAAAGATGATTGGCGACTACTACATACCTGAAATAAGCCTGGGGACTCCGATTCTCCGGCTGAACGGCGATGGCTCATGCACTATCACTGCCGTTAAGCCCAACGTGCTAACCTACAGTGTTGAAGGCGATTGGAACGTAAAAAACGACTCTTTACTCCTCAATCTCAATCCCGACAAAATTACATGGGAGGGCGACAGCAGCCTGATTGACAATATCCCGGCCCGAAAAACATATTACGTCGTTTCATTCAACGACATCACTCTCAGGCTTGAACGGGAGGGGTTGATTTACGACCTGCACCGCCGCGTAAACACCCAGGACTAACCACCCAAACATTCTTGACATGAAAAATATCTTAAACCGATTAGTCGTCATTATTCTTTCCGTCATATTCGTTGCATGCTCCTCTCCCGACCCGGCTGCCGAAATCGACGCAGCCGACAACGCCCTTATCGGAGGCGACAGCAATCTTGCTCGCGAAATTTGCAACTCGCTTCTCGACAACAACTCCAACCTGACGGCTTCACAGTTAGCCCACATATCGCTGATATACATGCAATTGGCCGATATGACTGATGACACGGATATTATCGACCGCGCAGCCCGTTGCTGGCGAGACGCAATGACCGCAAATACCGACTCGGCCATGGCCTACTACCAGTCGGTACCCATTGAGCAACAGAAGAATGTAATACTGCTCGCCGCAATTGTTCACACATTTGACCGCGCCGCCAACATTCCGGGAATCGAATGGACTACCGACGACTCCAGCGCGTTCGACCTTATCCCGTTTGACTCAATACCCGAGTTCCCCGACGAATACCACCATCACGACTATGAATGATTGGATGAATACCCTCGGTGCTCTACGCTCCTCTTTACCCGGAAGTGAGATTCCCCCCGAAGAGAGCATAGAAACAGCCGACGCGCCCGATAAGCAGGCGGCCGCGTCGGTAACGCTCCACGTTCAACGCTCAACAAAAGGCAGGGCCGGGAAAGTGGCAACCATCGTCTATGGATTCAACGACGATACCGAGGCCAACCGCGAATTAATAGCACAAACAGCCGCCAACCTCCGCCGGTTCCTCGGCACCGGTGGCAGTCATAGGGGAACAGAGATTCTCATCCAGGGAGACCGCTGTGACGATGTTGCTTCAAGACTGCGACAACTCGGGTTCAAGGTAAAAATCGGTTAACCAATCCCATTCGCGAAGCTATGTTAAACATCTATAAAGCATCGGCCGGCTCCGGCAAGACATACACCCTGGCTCTCGAATATATCAAGCTGATTTTGGGCATACAAGACCCCGAAACCGGCAAATACCGTCTCAACAAAAACCCTCGGGACATCCATCGTCATATCCTTGCAATCACGTTCACCGTCAAAGCTACCGAGGAAATGAAACGGCGCATTATACATGAAATCGCGCTAATAGCCGGGAAAGAGCCTAATTGGGAAAAGCCAAGCGAATATATACCTGCCCTATGCGATATTTTCGGGTGTACAAAAAGCGCTCTTGTTGAGGCCGCCGGCATCGCCCTTAATGCAATACTTTACGACTACAGTGTATTTTCAGTCAACACAATAGACGCATTCTTCCAAACAATTCTGCGCACATTTGCCCGCGAAGCCGAGCTTATGGGCAATTACGACGTGGAACTTGACGACGATTCGGCAATCGTATTCGGTGTTAATCAGATGTTTTCGTCGCTAAACGAGGGACAAACATACTCTACTTTGGAAGAAAAAGAGATGGCCGACATTCGAACACGTCAACTGTCGGAATGGATTTTTTCATACATCCAAACCAAGATTAACGATGGTCAAGCATTTGATATCCTTAACCGCAGCTCCAAAGGTCACGGCAAAATGATAACGCTAATCAAAGGAATGTCAGGAGAAAAATTCAAGCTCAACTACGACCTTATGATGGAGTATCTCGAAGATACCGACCGCATTACCGATTTCGCCAAAGCCTTGACTCAAAGAGCCTTGACAATACGCAAAGATATATCAGACAACTTTACACACCTCAAAAACTACATTGACGGCGATGCCGGCCTTGTCTATTCCAAGGATAACAAAAAATCGACTGTCAACAATCACGCCTGGGCCGGCATCACCAAGTATGCCGACTGCCCGCCGGATATCAAAATAGGGGCCACCGAACCAAAAATCGCGGCCGACCATCGTGAATTTTTCTCCAAATACGGAAAATCAACCGATTACGTCAACGACAGTCACCTCGCTTCACTAATCTCCAACGCATACAAAACACTTGTAGACGGTTATAGCGATTATCTGATGATTGAAGCCGTCGGTCGCAATCTTTTCATCCTCGGGTTGCTCGAAAGAGTATACACCAACGTGCGCCAATTTTCATCCGAAAACAATTTTATCCTCCTGAGCGACACAGCGTCTCTGCTAAGAAAGATAATCGGCGAGGACGAAATTCCTTTTGTTTACGAACGTATTGGCCAGGAATTCAAGCACTTCCTCATCGACGAATTTCAAGACACATCCGAATTGCAGTGGCAAAATCTGCGCCCGCTCATCAACGAAAGTCTCGGAACAAACAACAGCAACCTCATCATCGGCGATGTTAAGCAATGCATATACCGTTTTCGCGATAGCGACCCAACCCTTCTGCGTGACATCGGGCTAAGTTTTCCAAAGCACGCCAATCCTATAAAAAACAATCTGGGAGGTAATACTAACTGGCGAAGTGCCAACGAAATAGTACAGTTCAACAACACTCTGTTCCTTAACCTCGGCCGCGAGCTCGGCCACGGCAGAATCTATGATTCGGTAGTTCAACCGATTCCCGACAGAGAAAAACCCAAACATGGATATGTCAAAGCCGTAGCAATCAACGCCAAACCCGAAGAAGATTTTAACGCCATCGTTCTCGAACGCCTCATCGACGACATCAATATCGCCCTCGACAACGGATATCCGCCCGGCGACATTGCCATCCTCGTTCGCCGGCGGGTTGAAGGTGAAGCCCTCATCAAACACATCATCGACAATCGCGACAAGCTCCATCACAACGACCTGCGGGTTGTCAGCGACGACGCTATGGGTCTCGCCGACGCTCCGATTGTCAGAATGATTATCAGTATTTTGGAATACATTGCCGAGACTTTTGACAACGACAACAACCCAACCAAGGCCGACACCGCCGCCCAACGTATAGCCCGCCTGATAAACCATTACGAACATCTTCTTACAAAATTCAACAACGAGACCACAGCCCTCAACGAAGCCATAAAAATGGTTAGGCAATATGACGGCAAGGCCAACAAATCTTCGATTGACATCGACGTTGAAAGCATTATTGACATGACCTGCCTGAGTTTGCCATCCCTCGTTGAAAGAATTGTTGCTAAATATCTAAAGCAGAACAACGACAGCCTCTATATCGCTGCGTTCCAGGATGTTGTCCTTGATTATGCCGAACGAAACGGCAGCGACATCCGCGACTTTCTCAAGTGGTGGAGTATTAACGGCAGCAAAACCAAAGTCGCCGGAGCCACCGACCCCAACGCTATCCGTGTAATGACAATTCACAAGGCTAAAGGTCTGGAATTTAAGGTAGTTATCGTGCCGTTTGTCAACACAAAAGTTCCCGATTTCAGGTCTCCCGAATGGTTTATCCCCCCCGATATTCCCTTTGTTGACAACAAAGCCTGCATCCCACCGATGCTTCCAATCATGCCATCTGAGCAGATTAAAAAGATACCGGGTTTCAGCGCTCAATATCAGCAGCTTGTCGATGAGCAAACGCTTGACGAGCTAAACGTCACATACGTTGCCTTCACGCGCGCCGTTGAAGCTCTGACCATTTACATCAATCCAAACGGAAAAAACAATCTCGGCAGCCATGTTTTCCGGGCACTCTGTGAATCGTCGTCAGATATGGTTGAGAAATGGCTATCTGAAAACGCTGAGGCAAAAGCACTTACAACCAACCCGCTCATAGCCGTTGCCGAGCGCATTTTAGATGAAGACGCGCCATCCGTTAAGGTCTGTACGATAGGGACTTATCCCAAATATCATGCTGTCACGAAAACCAACTACACAGCCGTAGACCCAACCAGAGTGGATGCAATGCCTCCATATAGCAGCGACAATCGAGACGACCTATGGGCCGACACCTGTCTTGACACGCCGGCCGTCAGCCGTGCCGGTGAGCGTGGAAACGCCATTCACGCTATCCTGTCGCGCGTTCGCAACATTTCTGACCTTGACAAAGCCGTTCGCGACACCATTCATTCAGGAATCATCTCTGCCAGCGATTATTCCACCTACTTCAACTACCTAAGCAAACGACTTGACAGCCAGGCTGTAAAACGCTGGTTTGACGGATATTGTCGTGTACTGCTTGAACGAACTATCGCCAACACAAGCGAGACGCACGCCCGATTGCGCCCCGACCGTGTTGTTTGGACCGCCGACGGTTCTATCGAAGTCATTGATTACAAGACCGGCAAGCAAGAGGAATCACATCATAATCAAGTCAGAGGTTACATAGCTCAATTGACCAAAATGGGCTTCTCCAATGTAAAAGGCTTCATTTGGTATCTTAAAGATGACTCAATCATACCTGTCGCTTAATTCCGCATCACTATGAGCTCTACACAACCGCCCAAAGTTTCAATCCTCGTTCCGATATACAATGTCGAGAAGCTGTTGCCACGCTGCCTCGACTCAATTATCGGTCAGACAATGACCAACATTGAGATTATCCTTGTCAACGATGCCTCGCCCGACGATTCGCTTAAAATCGCGCAGGAATATGCTACACGCGATTCACGGATTCGCATTATTGACAAACCTGTCAACGAAGGACTTATGATGGCCCGGCGAAGTGGTATAAATGCCGCCCGGGCCGAATGGGTATTTTTCCTTGACAGCGACGACTACATTCCACTTAACACCATCGAGCGGCTGTACAATGTAGCGACATCTGCCAACGCCGATATTGTCGTCGGAAATATGTATCTCGAAAATCACGCCGGCCGACACGTGCTGCGCCCCAGAGCTCATGTGGCCGGCCCTGACGGTGACGCCTATCTGCGTGCAATCCTCTCGTGGACTACATGCTCGCTTTGCGGTGCCCTGTTCAGACGCTCCATCCTGCTCGCCCCGTCTTTGCCGGCTTTTAAGAATCAGCTTTACAGCGAGGACCGCATATTGCTTACAGCTCTGTTGACAACTGCCAAACCAAGAGTTGCCACCGCTGATGTCGATTCCTACTACTATTGCCTCAATCAAGAGTCGGCTACCCACATACGCCTCAGCGATGAACGTCTGTGCGCTCAGTTAAAAGCCCTCACCTACTGTTACGACTTTCTACAATCGCAAACTTCCGATTATACCAAGCTTAACGACAATTACCTTTTGCGCTATCTCAGTTTGTATATCGAGAAAGGTTATTCACGTGAGATAATACGCAACTTTAACGATAATACGCGTCGGTTACTGCAATTCGGAGTCATGAAAGAGACCACATCAACACGTTTTGCAACACACACTTGGCTTGCCATGCACTCTGCTCTGTACCGCCTAACGTGCACGACCGCACGTCAAATAATTCGTAAAATTCAAGGAAAAGACTGAATCCCATGAAGTTGCTAATTGTCGCAAATATGTATCCCTCGGTGAAGGACCCGGTTTATGGCACTTTTGTCTACAATTTTGTTCAGCACCTTAAATCGCTCAATCCGAGTGCACAAATCGATGTCGTGACCATTTACGGCCGCCGCAACGGGTATATAGCCAAAATGGGTGCCTACTGCAAATACTATGCTGAATCACTGAAGGTTCTATTGCGCAACAACTATGATTTAGTGTATGTTCACACAGTCACATTTCCAATCATACCCATTCGTCTCGCCTTGATATTCAAACGCCTGCCATTGGTATTCAATGTTCACGGCGACGATGTTCTCCCCTCCAATGCTTTAAAACGCACTTTAAAACGGCTTGCACGCCCCGTAGTCCGAAAAGCGCGTATGATTGTCTGCCCATCAAGCTACTTTGCCGATGTTGTCAAACGTGAATTTCCCGGAGTGACCGACGGGCAACTGTTCGTATCCCCGTCGGGGGGCGTTGACCCGATGTTTTTTGTAGAGCACAAAACTCGTAGCGCCGGGCAGCCGCTTACTCTTGGGTTTGTTTCCCGTATTGACCCGGGTAAGAATTGGGAAATGTTTATCGAGGCTATCTCTCAAATTCGAGAACAAGGAATCGATTGCCGCGGCATCATCGCCGGCCGTGGAGCTCAGGTTGATATGATGAAACAGATGATTACCGCCAAAAGGTTAAATGAGTTCATAGACCACCTCGGACCTGTACCTCAGACACAGCTACCGAGCCTTTACAGCTCCATGGACCTATTTGTATTCCCCACCACACGACGAGCCGAGAGTCTTGGGCTCGTAGGGCTCGAGGCTATGGCGGCAGGAACTCCGGTTATCGCCAGCAACATGGCCGGTCCTAAAACGTATATTACCGACGGCATCGATGGGTATCTGTTCAATCCCGGCGACACAAATTCTTTAGTAAGCAAAATTTTAGAATATACCCGCCTGTCAGAGGAAAATCAAGTTGCTATGCAGAAAGCTGCCCGCAACACATCGTCTCGCTTTGAAGCATCTATTGTAGCCGCCAAACTTAATGATGCTATTAAAAACGCCATTGACTGAATGGCAAAAATCAACCGTAAATGAATTATCTCAAGTAGTAACTATTTTTATTCAGTAGCCACTATGGCCTCTTTTTGATTGATATCTTCGTCAGGAACATCAAGCTGCATATAGAGGGTCATATACATGATAAGCACATCAAAGTTGAAAAAACGAAGCGAATCGTTATAGAACTGAATTATCATTATCATCAGCAGTATCAACCAAAAGACCTTGCGTGCCGAGGGATAGCGACTGCCACGCAAGCGCATATTTCGAACAGTCACACAGATATACCAAATATATCCAAGCAGACCGAGTTGCACATACATGAAAAATATCCATGGGCGCGAACCGTTCAGAAGCCATTCATTCAAACGTGCAAACCGAGGAGGTTCCGCCATAGACCATCCCTTAAATTGACCCAAGCCGGCCCCTAACGCCACACCGCCACTACAATCCCTTACCTCCGGGTTAATCAACACTAATTTTGCAAATCGCGGAATATCCACAGCCCACCAATCTCGAGGGTCTATCTCTATCGTGCCATCTTGAACCTTCATAGCAACCTCTATCAAGAAATCAAGGTCCTGACCATAGAAATAATTCGTATAGAACTCCTCGCTCAGCAGGTCCTCTGCATCTTGCTCTGTCACAGTCAGATATATACTACCCAATCCTATAAAGGCGACTATTGCCATCGGAATAATATATAACACTTTGACAATCATCTGCTTGTCAAATTTAACCAAGAGAATAAAGTAGGCAAACAGGAGGATAAAACTAACCTTTGTTTCGTTGAGAAAAGTTGGGTACAACAAGAAAACATACATCTTATTCCTCCATAAACTCCTGAAATAGTGGTCACTATCCCAACGTCTGACAATCAAGAAGAATGAAATCACATAGATTGAAGTCGACACCATACCGGAAGCGCCAGATCCCATAGTTCCTCCGCCCCAGTCGCCTGCACCATGCTCTATAAACTGAATGGTAATTGTAACAGCCTGTAACCACAACCACCATGTCAACACTTTATCCATGGTCTGTTTGAACTCTTCCCGGCGTTCATGGGTCATAAACCACCTCAATATGGGTATGGCAAAAATCAAGCCCAAAAAGTCGCGCGCTCCGTTGAACAGATTAAACAGACCTATTTTGTTTACTATCACCGTTGACACGAAACCCAACGCCATGAACGACCAAAATACAATTTTGTCGCCACGGTCACGGAGAGTCAGCAATCCAAGTATGACAAAAACAACATCACACAACGCAAACAACCCATTACGTACTTCCAATAGGAAAGGAAATAACTCCTCTCCCAAAAATCCGGTGCATGACAACACCCAAAAGGCGCCGAGCAACAAGTACAAATACAGGTTGTAGCGGTTTACCATCGCTTGCAGTTAATTTCCGTATCAAGAAACGGTGTTCTTCTGACCGTAGCCGTAGCCATAACCCTTGCGAGCGTTGGTTCCATTGACAACGAGCGACATCTTTGTCAAGCGACCCTCCTGATGGAGGCGATTGAAGAATCTAACCTCGCGCATTGTTGAATAGTTGGCACGACAAACATAAACTGTCGCATCGCTTACACGAACAAGTGAGAACGTGTCGCTGACCATACCGACTGGTGCCGAGTCGAGCAGAATGTAGTCATACATTCCACGCAACGTTTCCATCATTTCTTCAACGCGTTTATCAGTCAACAATTCCGATGGATTGGGCGGTATCGGACCGGCCGTAATAATATCCATATTGGCCATCAATGGCTCACGACGGATTACATCGTCAAGCGTCAATTCGCCATTGGCAATGTAATCGGTGAAACCTCGGTTGGGCGGCAGATTCAGATACTCTGCCAACTTTGGATTACGAATATCAACACCGATTAGAAGCACCCGCTTACCGAGCAACGCAAGCGATGATGCCAAATTTATAGAGATAAACGACTTGCCTTCGCCCGATATGGTAGACGTAACAAGAACCACTTTCTCATTCTTGCCGTTAAGCACAAATTGTAGATTTGTTCTGATAAGGCGGAACAACTCGGCTGCCGACGTCGAGCCGCCGTCGCGAACAACCAGCGACTCATCTCTCTGGCTCGTACAAACCTCGCCGAGCACCGGTATACTTGTCAGTGTCTCAAGCTCTTCACGGCTGTCAAACTTGTTGCGCAACAGCTTGCGAACGTAGATTATCGCCACGCCAAGCATCAAACCAAACAGGAAACC
Source organism: Muribaculaceae bacterium (assembly GCA_022510465.1). Classification (GTDB taxonomy): domain Bacteria; phylum Bacteroidota; class Bacteroidia; order Bacteroidales; family Muribaculaceae; genus HGM05190. Next base: position 9,897 of record JAFLTJ010000018.1, on the reverse strand, counting down.
CAAAGCGAGAATCATCATATTCGATAAGCCTAACGGCTCGTTGAGCGCGTATGCTTCATCTACTACCTGCCCCTTAGGCTGACTGTTGGCAAGCAACATGGCCGTCTCCTCGCGATGTTGAAGCAGGAAGATATAAAGTTGTTCCTTGATTGTCTGCTGGCGAAGGATGTCACGGAATTCACGCTCCTGGGTCGGAACTGCACCTAATCGCGCCTCGGCGGCACTCATCTCCGAACGCAAATCTCTAAGAGCTACCAATGTGCCTTCGTATGTCCGGTCGATTGACGACTTTACATTATTTCTCATTGCGTCAATCTGCTCATCCAGCGCAGCCAGACCGGCATTGCCCTGGCGAGCGTTTTGTGACAGCTCAATTCGCTTCAACAACAATTCATTGTAGGCGCTAAGCGGGCCCTGATTATTTGGGTCCTCGCTGAGTGTTGCCGGCACGAGGTCATATTTATGGGAAGGCTCTGCAAGAAAATCGCGGATAATCTGAATGACTTTCAACTTCGTTTCAGTTGCCAGCAATTCCTCTTCGAGTTTTCCCTTCTTGGTTATCTGATATGTTGCATCGGCCTCTATATCGGTGATTCCCTGAGCTTTTTTGTAGTTTTCAATGGAAGCCTCGCTAACGCTAAGGTCGCCGCTAAGAAGTTCCAGACGAGAATCGATAAACTCCAACGTCTTGGTATTCCTTACATTTTTATCCCTCACTCCGCGGTTGTTATACTCCGTTATAATGCTATTGAGCACATCCTTGGCATAAACAATGTCGGTAGCCTGAATCTGAAGCGTGATAACATTTGACTTACGCGAGGCTATATCAATTGTCAGGTCTTCGGCAAGATCCTCTGTTGCGTCATCATAACCGGAGTAGAAAATATTTGTCTTTACCTTCTCCCCTTTTGGCAGATACTTAGTCTTGTTGATGATAAATTTACCGTAAGAGGTGTTCATGGTGACAGGAAAAGTACCATCCTCTACCTCGCTTATCAAATTTCTTTTACAATAGACTTTAACATCAACTTTCTCGTTCTCGCTGACAGTTACTTTGAACCGCAGTCTTGACATAAGAGTATCCGGTATCGTAGGGTCACAATATACATCTACGGGATAATCTTTGTAGGCAAATGTCTTCTTTAGCAATCCATCCTTTACGTAGTGTACACGGTTTAACTCATGCTGCCTGACAACCTCCCGCAATACCGTATGTGAAGACACTACAAACACCTCATCCTCAACATATCCGCTGGAACCGGATAAAAGGCTTCCGAGCCCTCCGGTCATATCCGACAGCGGGTCATCGTTTTGTGCCACAAGCACATTCGCCTTGACTAAATACTTGTCATTGGTAATCTGTGTAATCACCCACGCCATTCCGACGCAAAAAATCACACTCGCCAAAAATATATACCATTTTGAAGCATACTGACGAATCACACCGGTCACGTCAATATTGTCATTGTTTTGCTTCTTATTCTCGCTCATTTTGTATGATGTATATTCTTAATATTTTTAACTATTTAACAGCCAGCGCTATCACCAGCGAGGCAATTACCGAAACAGCGCTTACTATGGTAGATACAACCTGTACCCGGTAGCTATTGTTGGTATCATAACGTGAGTTTGATTCTCGTGTCGATGTCGACGAAACCATTACTACATCATTCTGCTGCAGATAGTAATAAGGCGAAGATGTTATATCACTGCTTGTCAGGTCGATATAGTGATATTCTGCCTGACCGTTATTCTCCCTGACAACAAGCACATTCGTGCGGTCGCCAAATTCATTCAACGAACCGGCTTCTGCGAGCGCGTCGAGAACACTGTAACGTTCACGTTCCACTTTCAGCTTGCCCGGTTTGGTCACCTCCCCTATGACGTTAACTGTAAAATTAATCAATTCTACACGAACAATCGGGTCTTTAACGTCGACTGATATACGATTAGTCAGAGTTGTTTTTATCTGCTCGGTCGTCAGGCCTTCAACATGTATTACCCCAAGAATCGGGAAATATATATCACCCTGTTTATCAACTATAAACGTCTGCTGACGAGGCTGCGCCTGAATTACCATAGCGTCGCGAGTGGCCGGATTGCTCAGCGGTAGATTATAAGGCGCCGAAGCCGCAGGCTCGGTAGACGTGACAGTTATCAACAGCTCATCGTCGGGCTTAATCTTTATTGAATAATCAGATAATGGAAGCGTTCCCTCTGCTTGCTCGCGGGTATCCTTAAAGAAACCCATCGAAGGCTTTGGTGTTGAACAAGAAGTAGCGAGCAACAACGCCAATCCACAACCTATCGGTATAATCTTCTTCATATTTTAAGTTTAATATCAGCGAGATTGGCTTGACAACCAATCTCCGGTTAATATTTTACACCAAAAACCGCCCGACAGCAACACACGACACTGCGAGCCGCCACGATTTCGGCTATAATCATCCGTATTTATAACGTGTTAAACGTATTTTTATTATAACGGGCACAAATGTAACATTTTTTTTTCAAACGACAATACTGACCCCGCTTTCGACACAAATTAACAACACTTTTCTATCACTTTTTTACCGCGCGGTTATTGAAGAAGCTGCTCGCGTTTAGGCAACGATTCACGAACAACTTTATACGAGTGAGCAACCAACTCATATATCAGATTATCAGGCACATCACTATTAAAATAGACATCACTCCAATATCGTTTGTTCATGTGCCACGCCGGTTTTACCCCGTCATATCTATCTCTCATATCGGCCGTTACCGACTCTGTCAGTTTCACACAACAGCGGTCAAAAAATTCTATATTGACAAGGCAAAACCATTTACTGCCAACGTAAAAGCACAATATATCCCTGGCACGAGGGTCCTTGTGGGTTGTAAACGGCATTTTTTCGGTTACACCGGGAAATGACAGGCAATATTCTCTAAATTCTACAACAGTCATCGTTTAGGTCATAACATTTTCCATCTGCAAAAGTAGCACAAAAAAATCACACGAAAAAGAATAAAATATCACCGATTGCAGGTAGCATGTTATTGCACCGTTAAAACATTTTTAGTACCTTTGCATGATTAATTTCTACCGGCCGTCGGCAGTTTTAATTAAAAGATTTGATTGTACTACCCGATATGATAACTACTGACCAATTGTTGTCGTTTCCTCTCTCAACCCCGTTGCTTGTTGCGATAACCGTCGCAATAATAGCGGCGCTGTATATTCTGATATATTTCCTGTCAATCACACGTCGCGTCACGCGCCAATGCAATCAAGACGCCAATGCGATGGAAGACGGCGAAGTTGAGCGGATTGACCCGGCTGCATTCCCGTCACTGTCGGTCATCGTTTATGTTGAGCGCAACCATCAGGACCTGGTGGAAATGCTCCCGATGGTACTGGAGCAAGACTACCCGGCACCAATGGAGGTCATTGTGGTCAACGACGGCTCTCGTTCCGAGTTGGAGGGTGTTTTGGGTGATTTGGAGCTCAGATATCGCAACCTTTACGTGACATATACGCCTCCAAATTCGCGCAATTTGTCGCGCAAAAAGCTGTCATTGACAATCGGAGTGAAAGCGGCAAGATATGACACACTGCTGGTTACGAATGCATCCGTGCGGCCGTCGTCACCACTATGGTTGCGTGCAATGACAGCCCCGTTGACTGCCGGCGCCGAGATTGTCATAGGGCATTCGATTCTTGCTCCTACCCCCGATAGCGACGACTGCAATCACCTAAGCCGCGCCGCTTCCTTTGACATCGGCATGCAGACTATCGGCTCCCTTTCACAGGCCATCGGTTCTATCCCTTATCGGGCCGACGGGAACAATTTGGTCTATCGCAAGGATGTGTTTACCGCCAACCGCGGCTTTTCAACCCATCACAATTTCAAGTATGGCGACGACGACATTTTCATTAATCAGGTGGCGCGTCAGGGTCGACGTGTAGCGGTTCAGCTGGCCCCGGAAGCAGTAGTGAGAGTAATCAGTAACAACCTCGGTTTCAGCCATCGTTTTGACAAAATCAGATACATGTTTACCGGCAGCCACATCTTCACGCCCGCGCGCTACATGGCCGGAATGGCATCATTGTGCTGGTGGTGCTGGCTGGCAGCAAGTATCTCCGCGCTGACAATCGGTTTCCCGTCTCTGACGGTTTTAGCCGCGGTAACCGCCATTTCTTTATCTTTATGCATCCCGGTAATGATGGCCTACCGCCGCACATCCACCGCGTTGTTTTACCGACGGTTAACATTATCAGTACCGTTTCTTATGCTTTGGTACCCGCTGTACAACATGTATTACCGCATTGCCGGGAGAAAAGTGCGCTCCAACAATCTCACTTGGACAGCAGGAACATATACCACAAACCAGTAATATCTATTCCACTATGAATAAACTCTTTACCACTATTTTTTCGATAGTTTTAATTCTATCACCAAAAGTCTCTGATGCATGCACAAGTCTGATTGCCGCATCGGGAGCAACCGAAGACGGAAGTGTCATAGTAACCTACGCTGCCGATTCACACACTCTTTACGGCGAATTGTATTCACAACCGGCGGCCGACCATGCACCCGGAACCATGCGCAAAGTTGTTGAATGGGACACAGGCCGTCTGCTCGGTGAGATTTCGGAAATTGCACACACATACGCCACCATCGGCAATATGAACGAGCATGGGCTGACAATAGTTGAAAGCACATGGGGCGGCCGAGAGGAGCTTGTCGACACAACAGGGATAATCGACTATGGCTCATTAATATACATCACCCTTCAGCGAGCCAAGACAGCCTCTGAAGCCATTGACGTAATGACTGCCCTTGTAGACAAATATGGATATGCCAGTGAAGGAGAATCGTTTACCATAGCCGACACCGACGAGGTATGGATTATGGAAATGATTGGCAAAGGTGGGAAATCAAAGGGTGCGGTATGGGTGGCGCAGCGCATTCCCGACGGTTGCATCTCGGGACATGCCAATCATTCTCGCATTCACCAATTTCCGCTCAAAGACAAGAAAAATTGCCGTTACTCCAAAGATGTCATATCGTTTGCACGTAAAATGGGCTACTTCAGCGGCCGCGACGAGGATTTCAGCTTCTCGCGTGCCTACGCCGTTTACGATGCCGGAGCCTTGCGTGGATGCGACGCTCGCGTATGGGCCTTCTACAACAAGTTTGCAAACGGGATGGATAAATATATTCCGTGGATTATGGAAGCAAAAGGAGAGGTGATGCCCTTATGGGTTAAGCCCGATAAAAAAGTCTCGGCCCGCGATATGCAATGGATGATGCGAGACCACTTTGAAGGCACTCACCTGGATATGACCCAGGATATTGGAGCCGGTCCCTACAAAAGCCCCTACCGGTGGCGACCGCTGACATTCAAAGTCGATTCGGTTGAGTACACCAACGAACGCGCCATTGCAACCCAGCAGACAGGATTTTCACTCGTGGCCCAGCTCAATAAGAATTTCCCTGAACTGATGAAAGGAATTATGTGGTTTGGCGTTGACGATGCCAATACCTGCGTTTATATCCCGGTTTACAACTGCGTTACCCGAGTTCCCCACGAATTTGCGCCGGGCAATGGTGATTTGTACACAATCTCGTGGGATTCGGCATTTTGGGTCACAAATTATGTTGCCAATCAGGCCTACAATCGTTACAGTCAGATGATTGAGGATATACGCCGCGTTCAGATAGCCCAGGAAGATACCATTGCAATGGAGGTTAAGATTCTCCTTGAAGAGGTGGCCGGACTGGACCCCGACATTGCCGTTGACGTTCTCAACGACCACACCTCTATTGCAGCGCGACGTTACGTTAAGCGCTATAAGGAATTGGGTGACTATCTGCTTGTAAAATATCTTGACGGAAATGTAAAGAAAGAGAAAAACGGCGAGTTTGAACGCAACGAGAACGGCATGCCTGTTTACCCCTATTTCCCCGGATATGACGAGAAATACTATCGCAATATCGTTAACGAAACCGGAGACAAGTTCTTTCTTCCCGACATAGAATAATCAAAAAAAATAGACACTGAGATTGGTTTAGCAAAATCTTTTTATTACATTTGCAGTGGATTATGCCGTCATAAATTATACATTAGCTATCCGACGGGCATATTTTCTTAAAATCTGAATCAACCATGAAAAATCTAATAATAAACCGATTTGCACAAACGTTCACCGGCGAGCCTTGTATATACAGCTCGGCCGGGCGCGTCAATCTCATAGGAGAACACACCGATTACAACGGCGGTTTTGTATTTCCGGGAGCCATTGACAAGGTTATCATGGCGGCGATTAGGCCAAACGGAACAGACCGCATCAATGCGGTGGCGCTCGACCTCGGTGAAGAAGCGACTTTCGGGCTTGAAGAAGAAGATGCCCCCACAGCCGGATGGGCGCGGTATATATTTGGCGTAGCGCGTGAAATTCAGAAGCGTGGCGGCAAGGTGGGCGGATTTGATACAGTTTTTGGCGGAAACATCCCGTTGGGAGCCGGACTGTCATCGTCGGCAGCGTTAGAGAGCTGTTTTGTGTATGCCCTCAACGACCTTTTTAACGATAATTCCATTGACAAATTTGAGTTGGCACGTATAGGCCAGTCAACCGAGCACAACTACTGTGGTGTCAACTGCGGTATCATGGACCAGTTTGCATCCATTTTTGGGCAGGAGGGCAAGCTGATGCGCCTTGATTGCCGCTCGATGGAGTTTGAATACTATCCGTTTAACCCCGAGGGATATCGCTTAGTGCTGGTTGATTCGCGTGTAAAACATGAACTGAAAGACTCGCCCTACAACAAGCGCCGCGAGTCGTGTGAACGCGTAGCCGCTGCATTGGGTATCAAAACCTTGCGCGACGCCGATATGGCGATGCTTGAAGCCGTCAAGGGCGACATTTCGGCCGAGGATTATGTTCGGGCCCGCTTTGTCATAGGCGAGAAAGACAGAGTTCTTGCAGTGTGTGACGCGCTGTCGCGCGGTGATTATGAGACTGTCGGTGCTAAGATGTATGAGACCCACCAAGGTTTGTCCCACGATTATGACGTGAGCTGCGAAGAGCTCGATTTTCTCAATGATATAGCCCGCCGCTGCGGCGTGACAGGGTCGCGCATCATGGGTGGCGGATTTGGTGGCTGCACCATCAATTTGGTTAAAAATGAGCTCTATGACGAGTTTGTCAAAACGGCAGTAACCGAGTTTGAGAAACAGTACGGTCACAAACCCGAGATTTATGACGTGGTGATAAGCAACGGTGCCCAGAAACTTAAATAATTGAAAATAACCCAATTGATATACCTGAAAAATTTAACGGAATGTATTTACTTGGATACGATATAGGCAGCTCGTCGGTTAAGGCAGCCCTTGTTAATGCCGAAACCCAAGAGATTGTAGCAACCGACTTTTTCCCTCGCAGCGAGGCACCTATCAAGTCACTGCAAAGTGGATGGGCAGAACAGCGCCCCGAGGACTGGTGGAGCTATCTCAAGGATGTGACAGCGGTAATTTTAAACGCAAGTCACATTGACCCAAAGGATATTAAGGCGATAGGTATCTCCTATCAGATGCACGGCCTCGTGGCTATTGACAAGGAGGGGAGTGTGTTGCGTGACGCCATTATCTGGTGCGATTCACGTGGTGTTCCCTACGGCGAAAAAGCGTTTGCCGACCTTGGCGCCGCCACTACTCTGAGCCATCTGCTCAATTCTCCCGGTAACTTTACCGCCGCAAAATTGGCGTGGGTGAAAGAGAATGAACCGGAGCTTTTTGATAAAATCTACAAAATCATGCTTCCGGGCGATTATATCGCTTATCGTCTGACCGGCGAAATCGTCACCAATCCGGAAGGACTCTCGGAATACATGCTTTGGGACTTTAAGGAGAATACTCCGGCAAAAATTCTGATGGACTACTACGGTTATGACCCGGAATTGTTCCCCAAGGTTGTACCGACATTCTCGGAGCAGGGCCGTGTAAGCGAGGCAGCGGCGGCCGAACTTGGCTTGGCTCCCGGCATTCCGGTGACCTACCGCGCCGGTGACCAGCCAAATAATGCATTATCGCTCAACGTGATGAATCCGGGTGAAATTGCATCGACTGCCGGCACAAGCGGTGTGGTTTACGGTATCAACGACAAGGTAGACTATGACCTGCGCTCCCGTGTAAACAATTTTGCACACGTTAACCACAGTGACAGTCAGACGCGTATAGGCGTGATGGCTTGTATTAACGGCACCGGTATTCTCAACTCGTGGGTAAAGCGCAACATCGTACCCCCTGGCATTGATTATGCCGAAATGAATGCACTTGCAGCCGGTGTGCCCGTTGGGTGTAACGGCGTGTCTATTCTCCCGTTTGGCAACGGAGCCGAACGTATTCTGGAGAATCGTCAGTTGGGTTGCGTAATCGACGGTATTAATTTCAATATCCACAACCGCAACCATATCATCCGTGCCGCGCAGGAGGGTATCGTGTTCTCGTTCATGTATGGTATTGAGATTATGGAATCTATAGGCCTGAAAGTGAATCGGATTCATGCCGGTCATGCCAATATGTTCCTCAGCCCCATTTTCCGGGATACGCTTGCAAGCGTTTCGGGTGCAACCATATCGCTGTTTGAGACCGACGGTGCAGTAGGTGCTGCCAAGGGTGCCGGTATCGGAGCCGGTATCTACAAGGATAACAATGAGGCATTTGCAGGCCTTAAGCTGATAGAAGAGATTGCACCGGCCGCCGACCGCACTCCATATCTTGAGGCATACGCCCGCTGGAAATCGCTCCTCAACAAACATCTTGAAAAATAAATTATTAACAAAAAATATACAATAAAAACTATGGCACAGAAAGAGTACTTTCCAGGTATAGGAAAGATTAAATTTGAGGGTAAAGAGAGCCGCAATCCGTTGGCTTACCGCTACTATGACGCAGAGAAAGTTATTCTTGGCAAGAAGATGAAAGACTGGTTTAAATTTGCTATGGCATGGTGGCATACGCTATGTGCCGAGGGTGCTGACCAGTTTGGTGGCGGAACAAAAAAATTCCCGTGGAACACAGCCGAATGTCCCGTACAGGCAGCTAAAGATAAAGTTGATGCCGGTTTTGAGTTCATGCAGAAGATGGGTATCGAATATTTCTGCTTCCACGATGTAGACCTCGTTAGCGAGGGCGCTTCGGTTGAGGAGTATGAAGCAAACATGAAAGAAGTTGTTGCCTACATCAAGCAGAAGATGGCCGAAACGGGTATCAAGAACCTCTGGGGAACAGCCAATGTTTTTGGCCACGCCCGTTATATGAACGGAGCTGCAACCAATCCCGACTTTGACGTAGTAGCCCGCGCAGCCGTTCAAATCAAGAACGCAATCGACGCTACTATTGAGCTCGGCGGTCAGAACTATGTATTCTGGGGTGGCCGCGAAGGCTATATGAGCATCCTCAACACCGACCAAAAGCGTGAAAAAGAGCACCTTGCAATGATGCTTAAACTTGCTCGCGACTATGCCCGCAGCAAAGGTTTCACCGGGACTTTCCTCATCGAGCCCAAACCAATGGAGCCCTCTAAGCACCAGTATGATGTAGATACCGAAACAGTTATCGGCTTCCTCAAAGCTCACGGTCTTGACAAGGATTTCAAGGTAAACATTGAGGTTAACCACGCAACTCTCGCCGGTCATACTTTCGAGCACGAACTTGCAGTTGCCGTTGACAACAATATGCTCGGCTCTATCGACGCTAACCGCGGCGACTATCAGAATGGTTGGGATACTGACCAGTTCCCCATTGACAATTATGAGCTGACCCAGGCCATGATGCAGATTATTCGTGCCGGCGGCCTCGGCAACGGCGGTACCAACTTTGACGCCAAGACTCGCCGCAACTCTACCGACC
>JAFLTJ010000017.1 GCA_022510465.1 Muribaculaceae bacterium | reverse complement strand
ATATTTGTGTGTCTCATTGAAGTAGTTTATACCAAAACTGGTCTTGATGAAAAGGTGTTTTACAGGCTCGATTTGCAACCATGCATTACCAAGTATTCTCCAGTATTGATTCTTGTTGTTTGACTCGTTGTCAATCAGTCTGAGCAAGTTGGGCGTGTCTCCGAGAACCTCAACGATTGACTCGTTATAGTTGCCGTCAACGTCGTATGCTGCTTTGGCCGGATGTTGCTTAACTGCATTCTCCTCAATGCCGCCCGGGGCGTTGTGGGCTTTCCACCAGTTGATAGTTGCGCTTCCGCCCACGCGCAGGCGATTGTTGATAAATCCGTAGTCGGAACTGAATCGGCTGTTTATTTTCTGATAATCGGTGCCTTTTACGATACCGTCTTGGCCCAACCAGCTGAGAGACATTGAAGATGAACCGTTTTCTGAACCTTTCGAGAGTCCGATAGTATAGGTTTGCATCAATGCAGTGCGGTGAATCTCGTCTTCCCAGTCGGTTGACTGAGGTGCGACGGCAATACCGTTGAGATTGTTGTAGCTTTGCAATCGGGGAGTTGCGCCCGACCCGTAAATGAGCGAGTTGGGGGTGATGCCATTATTGGCATATTTGTATGCGCTCCAATAAACTTCGCCCCACTCATCGGCGTTTAGCAGACTCAGTCCTTTGTTGTAGTTCTGCATAGTCCATGTGAGGTCAAATGTTACGTGGGTGTCGCCCACTTTAGCACGCTTTGTGGTGATTATAATTACACCGTTGGCCGATTGTGCACCATAGATTGAAGCTGATGCAGCATCTTTAAGTACCTGGATTGACTCGATGTCATTGGAATTGATGATAGTACTTGGGTCGTCACGGGTCATCACACCATCGATAACATACAACGGGCCGTTTGCCTCGCCGCGAAATGAAGATGCACCGCGAATTGAAACACCCGTGCTACCTCCACCCGGGGTACCGTCGGTTGTAACCGACATACCGGGAACACGCCCCTGCAACGACTGCATTACATTACCGGTAGGTGTATCGGCAACATCTTTCATTTTAACAACCGATACCGAACCGGTAAGGTCTTTTTTCTTTTCAACCGAGTAACCCACAACGACTACTTCATCGAGTAATTCAGCATCTTCCTCCATGTAAATGGTCATTTCGGCCTGGGCTTCCATTGTGACAGATTTGTATCCAATGTAAGATACAGTAATTGTGGCTCCTGCAGGAACCTCGAAAGCAAAATTGCCGTCAAAATCGGTGGATACTGCGATATTGCCTTTATCGGCAACTACTGTGGCCCCAATGAGTGGCTCATCGTCGGCCTTGGAAATAACAGAGCCCTTAACGGCTACTGTCTGGGCTTGGATAGTGAATGCTGTAAGTAGCAGCAACACTAAACTTAAGAGTGATTGTTTCATTGAGATTTAAAGTTGATTGGTTAATTGTTATTTTCCGGCAAAGAAACTATAACAACTTTAGTCTCAATATCATATTTGTTCCATAGGATTATAAAAATCACACAATGACACAATTTTTACAATCGTTGCAACAAATTTCAAAATTGCTTTAAGGGGTGTTGTTCGAGCCTTGTCCAAGCCTATCGCGCAGCTGTGACGGCGTTTCGCCAAATTCGTCATGGAAACATTTGGAGAAATATGCAGCCGAAGAAAAACCTACCTCATATCCAATCTCGCTTATGCTGAGTTCGGTGGTGGTTAGCATCTGTCGCGCGCGTTTCAGTCGCATACTGCGCAATAATTCAACCGGAGAATAATTGGTAAGAGCTTTTATTTTACGGTAGAACTGCGATCTTGCAAGACCTAATTCTCCAGCCAGACTCTCAACATTGAGCGAGGAGTCAGACATCCGTTTGTTTACAAGGTCTACAAAACGATGATAAAATTCGTCATCAATTCCCGATATGCCTTTCTTTAATGCGACCTCAGCTCTATTAGGCTCCGTGGCTGTGGTTGCGAGCATGGTTGAATTTCCTTTCCACAAATTACTTATTATGCGCCGGTTTTCTATAAGTGAACGCAATCGGGCTCTAAGTACATCGATATTAAAAGGTTTTGACAGGTATCCGTCGGCTCCGCTTTCATAGCCTTGAACTCTTTGCTCGTCTAAAGAACAAGCGGTAAGCATAAGTATTGGTATGTGGGATGTCGATATCTCACTGCGCAGATTGCGTGTGCATTCAAGCCCGTTCATAATAGGCATCATCACGTCGCAGATTATCACGTCGGGAACATATTTGGTTGCCATTCTGATTCCGCTTTTCCCGTTTGACGCAGCAAGAACGTTATATTCATCACCAAGCAGTTGGTTGACAAGATTGAGAATATCCTCGTTGTCGTCTATGATAAGCAGAACCGGTTTTGACGGGTCTACATCGGCTTCGGGGCGTTCTACCATGTCGAGCTCGGCATTGACATCATGTTCGCCAATATTTTTCTCAACATCCACTGCATCTTTGGCAATATGCTTTATTGGTAGCTCGACAATAAACCTGGAGCCTTTTCCCTCCTCACTTTCAACAGCTATCGTGCCGCCATGCATCTCAACAAATGCTTTAGATAATGACAGTCCAATGCCCGAGCCGGTTGGATGCACTCTATCAACCTGGAAAAAGCGGTCAAATACACTTTTTATATCCTCCCGTGCAATTCCTTTGCCGGTGTCTTCAACGCTGATTATGGCTCGATTTTGTTTTGTTGCACAAACAACGTGAATTGTAGCCTTGTCGGGGGAATACTTAAATGCATTGGAAACGAGATTGAAAAACACGCGCTCAATCTTCTCGGCGTCAACCGCCATCACCATGTTATCCTCTTGAATGTCAGCGGTTAATTGTATATGTCGCTTTTTGGCCACGGCTTCAAATGTAGATAGCCAGTCGGCTACCGCTTTTCCCAAGTCAATTTCGGTCAGATTTAGGTCAAGCTTGTCGTTCTCATACTTGCGGAAATCAAGAATTTGATTGATTAATCGCTTGAGTATGTGTACGTTCTTGTCGGCAATTCGTATGAGCGACCTCTGTTGTTCGGTGAGATTTGATGCGACCGAAAGCTGGGCAATCGGTTCGGATATGAGCGTAATGGGTGTACGTAAATCGTGTGATACATTGGTGAAAAAGACGAGTTTTGATTGAGTCGCTTTCTCAAGCTGGTCATTGAGGCTGATTAATTCGTTTTTCTGCTTCTCCAATTGAGCATTTTGTTGGGCAAGCATCTGTCGGTGTCGTTTATGGCTCCAGATAGCTCTGATAACAGAAAAAATCACGATGAAAGCCAAAATAAGAATAATAATCATTGCGATAAGCAAGCCACGCTGGGTGGTGTGCTGTTCCCAATAGTTGTCAAGCTGCTCTTTAAGGTCTTCCAGGTGTTCAGTCTCGTGAATCAGCTCTTCGTGCTGCAGTAGTAGAGCCTCAACATTGTCGGCGGTAACAACCGATGACGATGGTATCATGGTTATGCGCTCGTATGGTTCATCGTTTAAAATGGCAAGCGCAGTGTTTATCAGTTTTACACCTTCGGTCGGATATAGGAACGAGGCGTCTATTTTGCCCTCGGCAACGGCTTTCATTCCTATTTCGGGCGCGGCGTCGATACCTATGATAAGCGGTCTGATGCCAATCTTGTCGGCTACTTCCCTGGCTGCTAAAGCCATACGGTCATTATGAGCGTATATGATGTCAAAGGCCGAATCTTTGGTAAGAACATCTGTTACCGCTTTATATGCATCTTCGTAATTCCAGTTGCCATAAACAGTTGTAATCTGAACTGTGTCGGCGTGTTCCTTTAAAGTGTTATAAAAGCCCTCATGCCTGCCCATGGCCGGAGTGGAGCCGTCAAGACCATAAACTTCGAGAATACGCGGCTTCCGGGCAATTTGACTAAGTACAAAGCTGGCGGCGTGAGCTCCGATGTCGGCATTGTTGGCCCCCTGGAATGCAGTGAAGTAGTCCCCGTTTATATCTCGGTCAAATACCACTACCGGGATGCCTTTCTCGTATGTTTCCTTTATGACTGGGGTTAGGGCTTCAGCCTCGTTTGGCGCCACGATGAGAATGTCTACTTTATGGTCCACAAAATAGCGAATATCCCGGATTTGTTTGTGGCTGTCGTCGTCGGCCGATCGTATCTCCACTTCAACATTAGGGTGAAACATCAGCTCTCGTAGAATCTCGCGGTTCATTTTATTGCGCCAGTCATCATCGCTACATTGCGAGATTCCGATATATAACTTGTTATCATGCCGGCACCCGGGCATTGACACTGCCAGTGCCGATATTACGACCGCTGTTAAAAAGCGAAATAAGAATTTTAGCATTAAACAGGATTGAAAATAAGACCTGTAAGCAAATTTAGAACATGTTTTTGAAAATCTAATCATTTGGTATGAATTTTGTGCCTTTTTAACAATATTTATAGAGGTTGCAACAAATGTGATATTTTTAATAGATTTATATTCAATAGTTTTGCAAATGCAGAGGCTTAAGGCCTGTTAACTTGAAAATATATCCAAAAATGAAAAAGATACTGACAGCAATTTTATCGGCAGTGGTACTTTTCCCGACTTTGGCCGGAGAGAAGCATGACCTGAAAGTGGTCAATGTCGGACCGTCGCAAACCATGGTTCGCATTCATGCCATCGACAATTATCTGATGTTGCCCGTACAAGAATCGGTCGACGATTCAAAAGTAGAACTTCTTGTTAACGGCAAGATTGTCAAAACATTTTATGTGCGATTAGCCAACAATAATGTTGATTACACAGTTCCATTCAATTTATCTCCTTACAAGGGTGAGAATGTGGTTTTACGTGTTACCGCGCCTCATAGCCAGACGGTCTTAAATACATCTCTTCATCCCGGCAAGCAGACCGTGAGAAAAGAGTTGTGGCTCAGTGATTTGAAGCTGGCCGATACGCTGAATGTGTCCAACACTGAAAAATATCGGCCGGTCTACCATCACACCCCGCTGTATGGCTGGATGAACGACCCGAACGGCATGTTCTATAAAGACGGGGTGTGGAATCTATATTATCAATGGAATCCATACGGGTCGCGATGGCAAAATATGACATGGGGTCACTCTACGTCAACCGATCTCATTCATTGGGAACATCAACCGGTAGCCATTGAGCCAAACGACCTTGGAAGCATATTCAGCGGCAGCGCCGCCATTGACCGGAACAATACGGCCGGATTTGGTGAAAACGCAGTCATAGCACTCTATACTTCGGCCGGCGATTATCAGATGCAGAGCCTTGCAGCAAGCACCGATGATGGCTTGACATTTGATAATTATGCCGACAATCCGGTCATAACCCTGCCCACTGAGGCACGTGACCCCAATATGTTCTTTAATAAAGAAACCGGGCTGTGGAATCTTGTCCTTGCCCACGCGCTTGAAAAGGAGATTCTACTTTTCACGTCGCCCGACCTCAAGACCTGGACTCTTGCCAGCCACTTTGGTAAGGGGCTCGGTGCCCGTGACGGCGTGTGGGAATGTCCTGACCTGTTTGAACTGACAGTACCCGGGTCGGGCGATAAGAAATGGATGATGATTGTCAATCTAAATCCAGGCGGGCCATTCGGCGGCAGTGCTACCCAATACTTCATAGGCAACTTTGACGGCGAAACATTCACTGCCGATACAACTCCGGGCGGATATGTGCCCACAAAATGGCTTGATTTTGGCAAGGACTTCTATGCAGCCGTCAGCTGGAGTGACGCGCCTGCCAATCGTCGAACCGTGATTGGATGGATGAGCAACTGGCAGTATGCCGACCAGGTTCCAACTCTTCAGTTCCGCAGCGCTAACACCTTACCGCGTGAAATAGGTCTGTTCAGGGGTGCCGACGGTCAGTATTACGCGTCATCAAAGCCCTCGCCCGAATTGCTGAAACTTCGCCAGCAGGCCTCTGTATCGTTGAAGAATGTCAATATAAACAGATTAGGCCATACAGTAGAATTGCCGGCAGCAAACGATGGAATCTGTGAAATAGTTGTTGATATTGTGTCAAACAACAATCCGGTCAGACTTACGTTGTCAAACGCCGCAGGCGATAAGGTTGTCATGGCATACGACTCAAAGGCTCATCTGTTCACTTTTGACCGTACACAGAGCGGAAATGTTGACTTCAATGAAAATTATCCGGCTCTGACTGTCGCTCCGACGTTTGAGAACAACGGTAAAATCAGCTTGCGTATTTTTATAGACCGCTCAAGTATCGAAATTTTTGAGAAAGATGGCAAATTTGCTATGACTAATCTGGTGCTGCCAACCGAGCCGTTCTCACAACTAAACATTAACTCAACTTCAGGAAATGCACGCCTGTCGGGTGTTACAGTATATCCTATCTCTGTTGAAAATAAATAATCCATAAAAACAATATCTCCCCAAAACAACCCGAATATGACTAATCAAACTTCTGCTACAAACAGCCGCAGCTCGCTGATGCAAATCGTTCCGGTGATGCTCTGCTTTTTCGCAATGGGATTTGTCGACCTTGTTGGCACCGGTTCTAACTTTGTCCAGAAAGATCTTGGTCTAACCGATTCTGAGGCAAACCTGTTCCCATCGCTTGTTTTCTTTTGGTTCCTGATATTTTCGGTTCCGACAGGATTGCTGATGAATCGTATTGGCCGCAAAAAAACCGTTCTTATATCGCTTGCAGTCACTACTCTTTCTCTTATAACTCCTTGTTTTGGCAGCTCCTATATGATAATGCTCGTTTCATTCTCGCTGCTCGGCATTGGTAATGCTATAATGCAAACATCGCTCAATCCGCTTGTCTCCAATCTTATAAGTTCGGATAAGCTGGCCTCGACGCTTACATTCGGCCAATTTGTTAAGGCTATTGCATCTTTCCTTGCTCCTATTATTGCAACGTGGGGAGCAACCACAGCGATGACCACTTTCGGTCTTGGCTGGCGAGTTCTTTTTGTGGTGTATGCCGTTGTCAGCTTCCTGTCAATCGCTATGCTTGGAGCGACACCCATCGAGGAGGAGGAGCCGGATAAGGCTTCGGGTATTATGGCCAGCGTCAAGTTGCTTGGAAACCCGTTTGTTTTGCTCTGTTTCCTCGGCATTATGTGTCATGTAGGTATTGATGTGGGAACCAACACTACTGCGCCTAAGATTATCATGGAGCGCCTCTCCCTCCCGCTTGAAGATGCGGCATACGCAACCACGATTTATTTCATTTTCCGTACCGCCGGTTGTTTCCTCGGGGCATTCCTGTTGCGCTCGATGTCACAAAAAATATTTTTCGGTATAAGCGCGTTGCTAATGCTAATAGCCATGATTGGGCTCTTTTTCCTTGACTCTCTATTTTTAATATACGCATGTTTGGCTTTGATAGGTCTTGGCAACTCCAATATCTTCCCGGTAATTTTTGCTCAGGCTCTCAACAACAAACCGAGTAAGAAAAACGAAGTTTCAGGTCTGATGATTATGGGCTTGTTTGGAGGAACTGTGTTCCCGCTGGCTATGGGTGCGGCTTCCGATGCCGTAGGGCAGTGGGGTGCCGTAGCCGTAATGACTATCGGCGTATTATATCTTCTTTTATATACAACTAAAATCAAGAAAACAAACTGATAAACAATCAATATCATGAAAAATCTTATTGTCGGCATGGGCGAGGCCCTGTGGGATGTACTTCCCGAAGGTAAGAAAATAGGTGGTGCGCCTGCCAACTTTGCATACCACGTTTCACAATTCGGTCTCGACAGTTGTGCTGTCAGCGCCATAGGCGATGATGAACTGGGCAGTGAAATAGTGGCCAACTTTGACGAGAAAAATCTGAACTATAAGCTTGAGCGAGTGTCTTATCCTACCGGGACTGTGATGGTGGAACTTGATGATAACGGTATTCCAATGTATGACATCAGGCAGAATGTGGCCTGGGACAACATCCCTTATACCGACGAGTTGAAAGCGATAGCCCGCAACGCTCGTGCTGTTTGCTTCGGGTCGCTTGCCCAGCGGTCGGAAGTATCGCGTAAAACTATCAACGATTTTATCAATGATATGGGCGATGGCGACGACACGTTGAAAATATTTGACATTAACCTGCGCCAGAATTTCTATACCGAAGATGTTATCTGTAAGTCGTTGGAACAGTGTAATATACTGAAAATAAACGATGAGGAACTGGAGATTGTAAGCCGCATGTTTGATTTCGCCGACTCTGATTTTGAGAATGTATGCAAGGCGTTGCTCGATAAATATAACCTCAAGATGTTAATTCTCACCTGTGGTGTGAACGGTAGCTATGTATTCAGCCCTGGTAAAGTGTCATTTGTTGATACACCCAAAGTTGAGGTTGCCGATACTGTTGGTGCCGGAGACTCGTTTACTGCCGCTTTTATAGCGATGATACTCAAAGGCAAATCTATCGTGGAGGCCCACAAACGGGCGGTGGAGGTTTCGGCATACGTGTGCACCCAAAATGGCGCAATGCCGGTTCTTCCTCAAAATCTCGTTGATTAGGATGTCTATCCCCGGTCGGTTTACAACCGCCGTGATAGCTCCTCAAGTGGAATGGTTGCAATTATCGTCATCCCGTCGGGAGTGTAGGTTGGCGTAGAAAGGCTGAACAAGTCGCTTAGCAGCTGTTCGGCTTCGATATCGCTCATGTTGTAGTGGCTGTTGGTGGCCGCCGTTCGTGCCATCGAAAGCGCCAGCTGTTCATACAGTTTGTCTCCCGGTTCATTGCCGGTTTCTCCGGCAAGGGCTATTATGCTTAAAATACTCTCGGCCACGTTAACGTTGCCAAGTTCGGCCGGCGCGCTGTATATGCTCCATTTGTTGTTTCCCTGATAGGATAATTCAAATCCTAAGGGGGTAAGAGTGGGGCACAGCGATGTCAGAACAACGTTGTCGGCAGGGCTGAGAGTAATAGTCTCGGGAAACAGAATGTGCTGTGACGACAAGCGGTGCTCGCGGGCGAGAGATAGGAAACGCTCGTACAGAACGCGGATATGGGCTCTGCGACGGTCGATGACCATGACCCCCTCGCTGCATGGAGCTAATATGTACCGGTTGGCGATTTGCAAAACGCCGGTGGTTGTCATGGCTGTGTCGATACCCGGAATTGCATCAAACTTGTCGCCCATTGTGTCAATCTCTGATGATACCTGATTAAGAACGCTGTCAACTGTAAACTCCTCCGAGCCTGCTGTATTACCGGGTTGCGACTCACCGTTTGCAGAGAAGTTCTGATATAGCTTCTCCCAGTCCTGAACGAGCTTGTGATGGTCGTTGCGACCCATGCTGCCGGGTTTTGAGGATTGATGGCCGCGCTCATTTGTGAATGGATTGTATTTCGGGTCAATATCTATTCCATGTTCGCCCCTTACGTTGGGCGCAAAAGTGGGAATTTCGGGCGAGCCTTCTGTATCAAAATCGATTCCGGGAACGGCATTAAATTTTCCCAAAGCCTCCCGTATGGCTGCCACAAGGACCTGCCATATAACTTTCTCGTCTTCAAACTTTATTTCATGTTTGGTTGGGTGGATATTGACGTCAATTGTAGCGGGGTCGACCTCAAAATTGATAAAATAATTGGGCTGAACATCGGGCGCAATCAAATGCTCGTAACATGAGACGACCGCCTTGTGAAAATATGGGTGCCGCATATTGCGGCCGTTGACAAAGAAATATTGGAGCGAGTTGCGGCGACGGGCGTGCTCGGGTAAAGACACAAACCCCGATAGTTTTACAAATGAAACTTCGGCGTTTATCGGGATTATCTGCTTGTCGATACCTTTGCCGAATAGCTCTACTATGCGTTGCTTTAGATTGCCCCGTCGCAACTGCTGTACGGTCACGTCATTATGTATAAGCGTGAACTCTATTTCAGTGTTGACGAGCGCCAATCGTTCAAACTCACGCATGATGTTGCTCATCTCAACTGAATCTTTCTTTAAGAATTTTCGCCGTGCCGGAACGTTGAAAAACAGATTCTTAACCATTATGTTAGTCCCGGCCACGCAAGCCTCGGGCTCCTGACTTTCAACTTTCGAGCCGTTAATAAGCAGGCGCGTGCCAAGCGAAGCGCCGCGGAGCATGGTGCGCAGGTCTATCTGAGCGATTGCAGCGATAGACGCAAGTGCTTCACCACGAAATCCCATGGTGCGTAACGCAAAGAGGTCGTCGGCATTCTTTATCTTGGATGTTGCGTGTCGTTCAAACGCCATACGGGCATCGGTATCGCTCATGCCCGAGCCGTTGTCGACAACCTGAATCAAGGTTCGGCCTGCATCTTTGATTATAATCGAGATAGAAGACGCCCCCGCATCAACGGCATTTTCAACAAGTTCCTTTATCACCGAGGCCGGTCGCTGAATTACTTCTCCGGCAGCTATCTGATTGGCTACCGAGTCGGGTAATAATCTGATTATATCACTCATATTGGGCGTCTTATAGCAAGTTTTGTCAATGGATTGTGTAAAAGAATTCTACTCTTCATCATCTTTGCGCAACAGCAAATCCATTTCATCGGGATAATCAAAAACTTCGTCGGGAGCAAGAGGTCTCAACTTCTCATACCACCTGAATCCGGGCAGCAGGTATTCACCCCGTTTTGAAAGGTATAGCGGTTTTACTATGCCCGAAGCCTGGGGCCACACGACAACGCTGTCAATCTCATTGTTGACAAAGAGTGCATTCAGGAAACTACTTTCAACCTGTGCATACTTGTTGTAAGTTGAATCTTGCTCCATTGGGAACAGCAGGGATGTAGCCGACCCCTCGACATACAGGCGGGTGACTGTTGTGTCATTGAGCCATATCGTCATCTGGTCGCCCGACAGCTGGTTGAAGCAGTCCTCGCCGATATGTTCGGCCATAAGCCCCGATTTGGGCAGCGTAATTAAGTCGGCTGTGGAATCGTTGAAATGAACGTTGATTAGATTTCCCGACACTTGACGAGGTCCGCTCCACACTATCGGTTTGCGGAACATTCTCATCGTCGAATCGCGCTCGGTTACACTCATGGAGTCGCATAAGCCTTGAATGTCGTTTCTGAAAAAACGAACGCGGTGGAAAGCGTTGGTTACGCGAGTTGTATCGATGTCGTAATATGCGTTGATTGTATCGCCATGCAGATAGAGCGTGTCGCCTCGAGAATAGTCTTTGGCAAGCGCGTCGCCGGTGACAAAGGCGCTGTCGGTATTCTCGTTGTAGAAACCGTATTCGCCTAACAGAATGCGTCGGCCGGCAGTGTCAACCAGCTCCATGTTGCCCATTGCTGTACCATATCCCTTGTCGCGGTTGTAAAACAGCGTATCACCCTCAAGCGTAACATTGTTTTTTCGGGTAATAATCTTGGAGCGGGAGAACAGGTAGGCCATTCCGGTGACTGTATTGTAATTGCCCGAGGAGGAAACAAGATGTCCGTCTTTGCTTTCAATATAGGTCTTGGCAATCAATGTCGCTTCGTGGGTTGCGGTATTGTATTTCAGCGAGTCGGTTTCCATTCTCATTGTATCGGTCGCCGATTTGCCTGTAAGGATTACGTTATCAAAGAAATATGCGTCTTTGGATGACGGATAGTAATACCCCTCAAGCGACGTGAGTTGGTTTTGGCGGTCGGTCAGCATTCCGCCGGTCTGGTAGTAGCCTATGTTCCGTTTCAGGTCATAGTTGAAAATGTCGGTTGAAAGAGTCACGTCGCGGTTTATCATCCGTACCTTTTTCCCGGCGTTGGCGTATAGCACGGCCATTTCGCTCATACCGTTGTAGTTAAGTTCATCGGCATATATGAAGAGGGTATCGCCTTGCTCCATCCTGACGTTTGAAAAAGCGTCGAGCGAATTGGTCTTTTCATAAAAATAGGCGCTGTCACAGTACATGAACATGTTGTCCTTGCGAAACGTAACGTTACCCGACAAAATCTGGTATTCGCGCGCAATATTGCCCGGACCCTCCTCCTGATAGAGGCGGTCGGCATGTTCAAGAAAAACTTTGCCCGGCTCGCTGCGGTTGACGGTTGGAATTACAGGCTGAATTTTGCCGGTTTGCGGCGTTTGAGCAAAAATTATAGGCAAGGATAGAATAGTAAGCAGAGCCACCGCAACGTATGGAGAGATGTCGCGGCGGCACGGTGTATTGTTCTTTTTCAAGTCTTTTTGAGACACGCTACTATTGTTCTTTAATCCAGCCTTTGTGAACAAAATCACAGTTGCGCCAACCATCCTCAATGCGAGTATATGTGTCGGCTATCTTTTTCTCTATCCAGTTGGCTATGATTTTGCTGCGCTGAGCGTTTTCATACATCATTTTAATTTGCTGATAGTCATCGCTTAGGTTTGCTCTATGGCCCTCTATTCGATTGGCCAGCTTCACAATAGCCACGACATCACGGTTAAGCTTTGCATCCTTCATTATGAACGCTTTAGAAACTTCGCCCACCTGCAATTCGTTGACTGCCTTGGCTACCTCCTGTGGCAGCTGTGACATTTCAAACCTGGTTGTCCCGGTGTTTTCGTTGACCATCATTCCGCGATTGTTTCGGGTATCTTTATCTTGCGATACATACCCTACGGCTTCCTCAAATGTAAATTTTTTATTTACAACCATGTCGGTGCGAAGCGAGTCGAGGCGGGTAATTGCGTCTTCGAGGTCTTTTGTGCTCACTTTGGGTCTAAGCAGAATGTGGCGGCAGTTAATACGGTCGCCGCGCTTCTCGATAAGCTGAATAATATGATATCCAAACTCTGTCTCCACAATCTTTGAAACCTTCTTGGGGTCGTTAAGATTGAACGCAACCGAGGCAAATTCGGGAACAAGCTGTCCGCGGCCCATGAATCCCAATTCGCCGCCGCGCGATGCGCTGCCCGGGTCTTCGCTATAAAGGATTGCGAGTGTGGAAAACTCGCTCTGACCTGATGTAACGCGGTCTGAGAAGTCACGAAGACGTGCCTTGACATCCTCAACCTCTTCGCGGGGAATTGCCGGCGACAGTGTTAAAATCTGCACCTCGACCTGCAATGGAACGTAGGGGATGGAGTCGGCTTGTAACTCGTTGAAATATTGTCTGATTTGAGCCGGTGTTGCCGTTACGTTTTCGGTCAGATTGCGTTGTACCTGCTGTATGCGGCTGCGGTTGCGAGCCATATCCATCAGCTGTTCACGCATCTGAGGCATCGACTTGTGAAAATATTGCTCTACTTTCTCGCGGCTGCCTAAGTTGGCTATATAGTAATTGAGCTGGGCATCAACCTGTTGGGCTACCATAGCGTCTTGAACTTCAATAGTATCCAAATCGGCCTGGTGGAGAAACAATTTTTCGACGGCAAGTTGTTCGGGAATAACACAGTAGGGGTCTCCCTTTATCTGTTCGGGCTCATATTTGAGCTGCTGATATGCCTCCTCAATTTCGCTTTTCCAGATAGGTTGGTCGCCAATCACCCATGCAACCTCTTCGGCAATGTTGTTCTGGGCAATGGCAATCAACGACAGCACGCCGATGGCAGCCGTAAATATTAACTTCTGTTTTTTCACGTTCTTACTGTTGGTGGGAGTTTTTTATAGACTTGAAAACTTTCTCATCTACTTTCACTTTGTATTTATTGCGCAATTCTTTAACCCACTCTTGCTCAAGGTACTGGGCATAATCGGCCGTTACCGGGCCAAGAATATCCAAGGCTTCTTCGGGCTCGGCTATTACCTTGTCTTTGTATCCGAAGTATGACTGCCAGATACTCTTGTTTTCGGGTTTTGGTTCGCCGAAAGCGATATAGTCTACAATGCTGTTCTGACCTTTGCTGCCGATAACACGTTTTATGCTTGCTTCGCGCCCAAACCGCTTGTTTATCGCTGTTTCAAGTGAGTCGGCGTCAATCGTATTCTCGGCAAGGAATTGCTTGGCAAGGTCGGCAACCGAGTCATTTTTGGCCATTACCACATAACCCTTATAGTGGGGCGTTTCAAAATGATATTTATCTTTATTGGCCTGGAAATAAGCTTCAAGCCCCTCGCGGTCTTTGTTTGAACGTTCCCACACTTTTGCATTGCTTACATCAAAAAGCAATATCCCGTCGCGATACTCATTAAGCAAGTTGCGATAGTCGGCATTGTTTTGTGCAAGCGTCTCTCGGGAGAGCTCATCAACTATCTTGTCAATATGTTGCTGAACGTATCCCTCAAAGAGATTATATCCCGGTTCTGCCGCAAATTCCTGTGCCGGCATTTCGGCTGCAATCTCGTTGGATGTGACAACCTTGTTTCCGGCCTTGGCTATCTTTATAGGATTAGCAATCAGCGCGGCTGTAACGGTAGAGTCATATTTGCCCGTTTTCTCAATTATCTCTTTTACTTTGTTCATCCCGGCGGGGATTACGTCAGCTTTATAGAGCTTGCGGTTTTTGTCGCTATACTGACGGGCCAGCATGGTCGACAGAGCGTTGTCACTCTTAAAGCGAATGTTAATTGTCTGGTCAAGAACGTCGTCGGGAGTGCACTCGCGCCATCCTATCCGCTTGATGATATGATAGCCGTAGGATGTCTTTACCGGTTGTGAAATTTCTCCATCTTTGAGCGCAAAGGCAGCCTGTTCAAATTCGGGTACCATTCTTGAAACTCCGAAAAATCCGACGTCACCGCCTTCCTGGGCGCTACCGGGGTCGTCACTGTTTGCACGAGCCAGCTCGGCGAAATCGGCTCCGGTGATTGCTATCTGATACAATGAGTCTATCTGGACTTTGGCCACCGAATCTCTTGTTGGGTCCAGTTTGCGCATCCGTCGGTCGCCACAAAGTTTAAGAATATGTGCGGCATGCACCTCTCCGGGGTCGTTGCGCACCTCGTTTACCTTGATGATATGTATACCGAATGGAGCGTCTACAAAGGGCTCTGAAATTGTTCCGACCGGGGTTGAAAAGGCTACCTCCTCAAACGGATATGGGAAACGATTGGTTGTAATCCATCCAAGGTGGCCCATGTTTTGAACCTTTGACGGGTCTTCACTATATTTTAAGGCAATTTCTCCAAAATCAGAGCCATTCAGGATGGCCGTGCGCAGGCTGTCCATGAAATGCAGGTTAATTTTGGTTTGGGCCGCATTGTCGCCCAGCGGAATAAGAATATGGCTAACGTCGACGTTGCGCCGGCTGTTTGCTTTAATCTTTGCCGCTACTTCGGCTTCGGCCTCCGAGTCGCGCATGTAGGGCGCTGCAAGCTCGGTGGCATAGTTCTCAAACTCGTTGATAAAGGCCGCTGTTGTATCACATCCGGCCTCCTCGGCTGCAGCGACCTTGAGCTTATAGTTGATGAACATATCCATGTATTCATCAACACTTTGCGGTTGCTGCTGTTGTTTATTGTTTTTCTCGTAAAGATATAGAAACTCGCTCAAAGGCACTTTTTTGCCGTTGACGGTCATAAGAACCGGGTCTTTTGGAGCGCTTGCAACCGCGGCGGCAACCGCACCGGCTGCAAGCAATATAACCGGGATTAGATGTTTTTTCATCGTTAGGTTTATTTATAGTCATGGAGCTTGTGCAACTCCTTAAAAATCAATGTGCTTGAACGCTATAATTGGGCGCTTCACTCGTGATGGCAACATCGTGGGGATGACTTTCGGTCACGCCGGCATTGGTTATGCGCGTGAACTGAGCGTGATGTAATGCCTCGATATCGGCGGCACCACAGTATCCCATGCCTGCACGCAGACCGCCAAGCATCTGATAAACCACTTCATAGAGCGAACCCTTGAACGGAACTCGCGCGGCGATTCCCTCCGGAACCAATTTCTTGACATCGTTGACATTGCCCTGGAAATATCGGTCTTTAGAGCCCTTTTCCATAGCTTCCAGCGAACCCATGCCGCGGTAGGTCTTGTATTTACGGCCGTTATAAATGATGGTGTCGCCGGGCGACTCTTCTACGCCGGCAAGCATTCCGCCAAGCATAACCGAATGGGCTCCGGCAGCCAACGCTTTCACGATGTCACCAGAATATCTGATACCACCGTCGGCAATCAGCGGAACATCTGTTCCCTCAAGAGCTTTGGCCACATCATACACCGCCGAAAGCTGCGGTACACCTACACCGGCCACTACGCGGGTGGTACAGATTGAACCTGGACCGATACCAACCTTAACACCGTCGGCACCGTTTTCAACAAGATACCTGGCAGCTTCGCCGGTAGCGATGTTTCCAACCACAACATCAATATGGGGATATTTCTCTTTTACCTGTCGCAGAATGCCGACTACGCCCTTGGAGTGCCCATGAGCCGTATCGATGACAATAGCGTCAACACCGGCCTCAATGAGAGCGTCGACACGCTCCATCGAGTCGCCTGTCACGCCTACACCGGCGGCAACGCGAAGCCTACCCAGCGAATCCTTGCAGGCATTGGGCTTGTCTTTTGCCTTTGTGATATCCTTGTAGGTCACAAGCCCAATCAATTTTCCTTCGGCGTCGACCACCGGGAGTTTTTCTATCTTATGTTCCTGGAGAATAGACGCGGCTTGCTCAAGGTCGGTCGACTGGGTGGTGGTAACAATATCATCCTTTGTCATCACCTCGTCAATGGGGCGCTTCATGTCTCGCTGGAAACGCAAATCACGGTTTGTTACGATTCCAACAAGGCGTCGGTCATTGTCAACCACGGGTATTCCGCCAATATGGTACTCGCTCATCATGTTGAGAGCATCTTCCACCGTGCTGCCACGCTTGATTGTGACAGGGTCATATATCATGCCGTTTTCGGCGCGCTTAACGGCGTGAACCTGGCGCGCTTGCTCGGCGATAGACATGTTCTTGTGAATCACGCCAATACCTCCCTCGCGCGCAATGGCGATTGCCAGCGCGGCCTCGGTAACGGTATCCATTGCGGCCGATACCAGCGGAACGTTTAGCGTAATGTTGCGTGAAAAGCGTGTCTTTAGATTGACATCGCGGGGCAGAACTTCTGAATAGGCAGGAATGAGGAGGACATCATCAAAGGTCAATCCCTCCATTTTTACTCGATCGGCAATAAATGACATAGCTTTCGTATAATTGCTTGGTTTTTATTGCGTGCAAAGATAATCATTTTTCCTTAAATACAGGTCTGTTTTCTATGGAATATTGGATAAAAAAGTTAAATTTGCGCGTTGAAACCAGTATGCTTGTAGAAATATGGATAGACGACGCTTTGTTAAACTGACATCTTTGGCCGCATTGGCAAGTGTTGTACCGGTATCGGCACGGGCTGCCGCCAAGCAACGCAACGCCTCGTCGGCCGCCGAGCGACGTTGTCGGGTGACGGTGGTAAGGCGGGAGTGTTACAGCGATTTGCAGAGTAGATTTCTCGACGAGCCTGAGAGTGGACCGTGTCCGGTGTTTGCCACCGGGCAGAAGTTTGATGTGGCGCCGGGGGATATGGAAAAACTGGTGGCCGAGGGTAAATTTTGCCCAAAAGCATGGAGGTGTATAAACTCCCATGTCGATGACGTTTTAAAGGCGACAACCGTGTGTGACACGCAGTCAACGGCCGATTGTCGCCGCGTTGCTATCGCATGCTGTAATGACGGCACGCGCCCCGTTGTATTCAAGATTGAGGCAATTTAATCAGGCTATCACCGCTTGCCGGGCTCGATTACTCTTGTGTGAGATTGATGCGCTCGAGCGTTATGATTGTCTTGCCTGAGGCGTCTTTTAACTGAACTGTATTGTTGTTTTCGCCGGGTATGCAGCTTTCAACCTGCTCCAACGCGACGAGAAATGCCCGCTCGGTATCAAGATATGGGCAGGCCATCATGGTGGTGAAAAGGTTGCTGAATCCTATGCCACCCTCGCGGTCCAAATTCTGAACAATAGTTCCGTTGACAACATTACATCCGGCATTTCCATGTATTTTCCCATTAGCAAGGTCAATCACTATCTCGGGTGCATGGCCTGTTTTAATCTCGGCTCCCTCCATGGATGTCACTCTCCAGGCGCCGTCAAAAAAGGCCAGATTGGGCTTGCAGAGCGTCATTAATGTTGTCCCGGCCTCATCTTTCAACAGTAGATAGTACTCGTTATTACGCAACTCAATAGAGTAGGCCGAGGCGTTGTTGAGCGCCGCGGTGATTTGCATTTCGTATTTTGCGTCGGGGCACAATCTCATGGTTTTTGTAAATTCACCACTCTTTATCAGCTGGTTCTCTTTTACGGTAAATGTTCCGTTGATATAATTACAACCATCGTTGGCATACATGTTAACGGTTCCTGCCGCAGCACCGTTGTTGTCGAACGTAACCGTAGGATATTCATCGTCGGTTGCGGTAACATCCTCGGTGTCAACTTTTATAACACTCCATTGCCCAACAAGTGTAGGCGGTGTCTGTGTCGGCTGAACAACCGTTGTGGTTAAAACATGGTCAGCGCTGTCAACGGTGATAACCTCTTTATTCAGGTTGCAAGCTGTGAGGGCTGCAATAGCGATGCAATTTATGAGAATAAGACTGTTTTTTTTCATATTCTAATTGTGTTTTTTGTTAAGAATGATAATTTTCGTGGTGCAAATATAGTCAATGATTGGCGGTTGTCAATAGTTTTTTGGTGCTGAAATGCGAAAAATGTTAGAAGCTATTTCCGAAAATGTGTAATTTTGCAGACGATATGAACCGTAAAACCGTAAAACCGAGACCCATTGAGTTGCTGGCGCCGGCGCGTGATGCAGCGACTGCAATAGAAGCTATTCTGCATGGTGCCGATGCTGTTTACATTGGCGCAGGCTCGCATGGAGCCCGGAGGGCGGCTTCAAACTCAATCGAGGATATCAGGCAGGTTGTTAATTTTGCCAGGCAATATCGGGCTCGGGTGTATGTGACGGTCAACACTATCATTTTTGACGATGAATTAGAGCAGGTTAAGACGCTGGTAGAAGAGCTGTACAGGGCAGGCGTTGACGCCTTGATAGTTCAGGACTTGGCATTGCTTGAAATGGATTTGCCACCCATACAACTTCATGCGTCTACCCAGATGGATACTCGCGATGCGGCTAAGGCACGGTGGCTTCAAGAGGCCGGGTTTAATCAGATAGTAGTGGCCCGGGAAAACTCAATTGATGATATAAGGGCTATATGTGACGCGGTCGATGTCAGGGTTGAGACATTTGTTCACGGCGCTTTGTGCGTCTCCTACAGTGGCGACTGTCGTGCCGGATGGGTTGCGCAGGGGCGTAGCGCAAACCGCGGAGAGTGTCCGCAGATGTGCCGTCAACGATACAACCTTGTGGATGCGGCCGGGAATCAGATTCTTTCGGGAAAGCATTTGTTGTCGTTAAGAGATTTAAACCTGTCGTCTCGCGTGGCGGCGTTGCTGGATGCCGGCGTGAGTTCCTTGAAGATAGAGGGCCGATTGAAAGATGTTTCATACGTTAAAAACGCCGTGGCTGCTTATCGTCGAATTATCGACCGTATAATTGATGATAATCCCGATAAATATTGCAGGGCGTCAAAAGGGCGTGTGGAGCTTGATTTTACGCCGGTTCTTGCTAAGGGATTCAATAGAGGTTTTACTACCTATTTCATTGACGGCGCTCATCCAGGGGTAAAAATGGCCTCAATCAACACGCCAAAGATGATTGGCGAGCGAGCAGGAGTGGTTACCGATTGCCGTGGAAAGTGCATCAAGGCTCGTCTTGATGTGGAATTGCACAACGGCGACGGCCTTGGTTTTTTCAGACGAGACGGTTCTTTTGACGGTTTTGGTGTGAAT
Source organism: Muribaculaceae bacterium (assembly GCA_022510465.1). GTDB lineage: Bacteria > Bacteroidota > Bacteroidia > Bacteroidales > Muribaculaceae > HGM05190. The sequence continues at coordinate 20,475 of JAFLTJ010000017.1, read as the reverse complement.
CGTGTCGAGGGGAACAGGATATTGGTTAATGCCGAAATAGATGTGCCGCGAGGTGCTGTTTTGTACCGAAACCGGGATAAATCGTTTGATGACGTCATGGCACGGCCAACGGCACGGCGCTTGATTGACTTGTCGATGACACTTCGCCCGATTGCCGGCGGTGTTGCTCTTGACGTGGCCGACAGTCGTGGTTGCCGAGTATCGGTCGTTGCACGAATGGAGGTTAGCGAAGCCCGGACACCGCAGGAGGAAGCCCGATACAGGGTGTTGTCAAAACTGGGTGATACGATTTACAGGCTTGATAGTCTTGAGGACCGACTTGGTGATGTTTTTGTGCCGGCATCGGCTCTGACTGCACTTCGCCGCAAGCTGGCGGATTCGCTCGACAGGGCTGCACGTGTCACCTTTAGCAGGCTTACACCGAGCCCTAAAGCTCATCCGCGTGTAGGGTGGACTTTGACAAACCATGACAATATTGCCAATAGACTGGCCGAACGGTTTTATCGTCGGTGTGGAGTTGAAGGCAAAATAGAAAGGGCTCTTGAAACGGATGCGTTATCAAAAAACACTGAAAATCTGACGGTAATGACAACAAAATACTGTTTGCGGCGCGAATTGGGTTATTGTACCAAGACCCGTCGCGGGCGTGAACTTCCAGACATGCTGTTTTTGGAATCAGGGCCAACCCGTTATTGCCTTGATTTTGACTGTAAAGATTGCCGGATGACTGTCGTTGCAAATCCTTCAGGTTTTCACTAATTTTGCAGTTGAAATGATTGATAAGAATACATTTGACAGTAGGACAGCCCTGTTTCATACACTCGGGTGCAAGTTGAATTTCGCCGAGACCTCAACGGTAGCGAGATTGTTTGCCGAGCGAGGTATAACACGCGTTCAACGCGGTGATACTCCCGATATAGTTGTTGTCAATACATGCAGCGTCACCGACCTTGCCGATAAAAAGTGCCGGCAGGCAATCAGGCGTATGACAAAGAAATATCCTGATGCAACAGTCATTGTGACAGGATGTTATGCTCAGCTTAAGCCCGAGGAGGTTGCTTTAATTGAGGGTGTGGATATCGTTGCGGGAAACGACAGTAAAAATGCGTTGCCCCAATATCTTGACGAATGGCTGAAAAAAAGAGAACAGACTACCCATCATATTGATTTTAAGCAGATAAGAGAATTTACGCCATCGTGTTCCCGAGGTGACCGCACGCGATATTTTCTCAAAGTTCAGGATGGCTGTGACTACTATTGTTCCTATTGCACAATTCCGATGGCTCGTGGTCGCAGTCGCTCGGGGTCTATTGATTCAATATTGGCGCAGGCCCGGATGGCAGCCGATGAAGGCGGAAAGGAGATAGTTCTGACCGGAGTAAATGTGGGCGATTTTGGTAAATGCCGCGATGAAACTTTTCTCGACCTTATACGTGAACTTGATAAGGTTGACGGGATAGAGCGTTATCGCATTTCATCAATAGAACCCAATCTGTTAACGCCTGAAATTGTGGAGTTTGTAGCTGCGTCAAAACGTTTTATGCCAAGCTTTCACATTCCGTTGCAGAGTGGTAATGACGAGGTGTTGAAACTGATGCGGCGCCATTATGACACGGCTTTGTTTGCCTCGAGAGTGGAACTCATAAGAAAGACTATCCCTGATGCATTTATAGGGGTGGATCTCATAGTGGGGGCCCGAGGAGAAACTATCGACAGATTTGAGTCTTCCCGCCGGTTTGTCGAGAGTATGGATATCTCCCGACTGCATGTGTTTACCTATAGTGAACGCCCCGGTACGCGTGCTCTTGAAATTGACCATGTTGTTGACCAGGCCGAGAAACATCGTCGCACGCGTATAATGCTGGCTGTCAGTGAGAAAAAACTGACAGATTTTACTCAACGATATATGGGAACAACGCGGCCCGTGCTGCTGGAACATCGGCGTCGGGATGGCCTAATGGCCGGATTTACCGATAATTATCTTAGAGTCGCGGTTGAGACAGACAGCGCCGCGCCCAATACGGTTGTGCCGGTTATGCTGGGCGATTATGACCCGATGAATGAAGAATCGAGAGGGGAGGTGGTGATTTGAACGCGCTTGTGAACAGACCGCTGTTATGGTTGCTGAAAGGGCTTGCAATGCTGCCATTTGGCGTGTTGTATTTGATTGCCGACGCGTTGTTTGTAATCATGTATTACATAGTCAGATACCGACGTTCAACAGTGATAAAAAATATCTGCGAGTCGTTCCCCGAGAAAAGCATGAGCGAATGTAGGGCGATAGCGCGTCGTTTTTATCATAATTTTGCCGACCTGATTGTCGAGACGATTAAATTGGAGAATGTCAGCGATGAGCAGATGAGGTCGCGGATGATTTTTGAAGGTGTTGATATAATTGACAATCTTTTGGAGCAGGGGCGCAGTATTACAGCCTATTTTGCCCACTGTGGAAATTGGGAATGGGCAACGTCGGTAACGCTGTGGTCGCGATTTAAGCCCAATGCGCAGGCTGTATTCAGCCAGGTTTACAGGCCCTTAAGCAATAAATTCTTTGATGATTATTTTCTGCATCTTCGCTCGCGTTTCAATACCGTTTCATTTCCCAAAACAACGGTGTTCAGAGAGTTAGTCAAGTTGCGTCGTGACAAGCTTCCGGTAATTACCGGTTTTATGAGCGACCAGAAGCCAAGCCGGGGAGACACTGACAGGCACGTGGTAATGTTTTTGAATCACCCGACAGCGGTAATTACCGGCACCGAGCAGCTTTCGCGAAAACTGGACAACGCGGTCGTTTACTGGGATATGCATCGTGAAGGTCGCGGCAAGTATCGCGTCGTAGTCAGACTGATTACCGATGATATTTCGAGTATGCAGCCGATGGAGGTCACCGACAGATACGTGCAGATGCTGTCACAAACAATCAATCGCGACCCGTCGATATGGCTATGGAGCCATAAACGATGGAAAAATCCGGTAACGTTTCACTCAGAATCAGTTAAATGATGAAAAATAATATACCACGCCCCGACGTCGCCGTTATTATCCTTAACTGGAATGGCGCCGATATGCTCGAAAAGTATCTGCCATCGGTTGTGGCCCATACTCCGTCAAATATCGCTGATGTGATTGTTGCCGACAATGGGTCTACGGATAGCTCTGTAGAGTTGCTTCGCACACGTTTTCCCGAAGTGAAATTGCTGGAATTTGATACCAATCACGGGTTTGCCGGCGGGTATAATCGGGCTATTGAACAAACGCGTTATCGCTATACAGTGTTGTTAAACAGCGATGTAGAGGTTAAAGATGATTGGTTGACGCCGCTCTGGCTTTATATGTCAACACACCCCGATGTTGGTGCTGTGCAACCCAAAATCCGTTCCCTTCTCAAGCCGGAAATGTTTGAGTATGCGGGGGCTGCCGGCGGCTTCTTGGATTGTAATGGTTATCCCTATTGCCGAGGTCGCATTTTTGACATGGTAGAGCGTGATAACGGCCAGTATGACAGTGTTGTAGAGGTGTTTTGGGCAACCGGGGCAGCGCTGATGGTCGACACTGATTTGTATGTGAAATTGGGTGGATTGGATGTGGATTTCTTTGCTCACATGGAGGAGATTGACCTGTGTTGGCGCATTCATTTGGATAACCGTAAGATAGTCGTTGTTCCCGACGGTGTTGTGTATCATCTTGGAGGCGGCAGCCTGCCGGCCGATAATCCGCGCAAAACCTATTTGAACTTTCGCAATTCGTTGTTGATGTTGCATAAAAATCTGCCGGATAGTTCGCGTGGCCGCAGGTTGCTGAAACGCAGGTTGCTCGACACGATTGCATGGTGCAAATTTGTTGCAACATTTGATTTTGCCAACGCGGGGGCAGTGTGGCGTGCCCATCGGGATTTTGCCCGGATGCGGGCCGGTTATACATCCCATCCGTCGGTCGATTTACTTGATTCATTCCCCGGGACCAATCGCAATATATTGATTGACTACTATTTAAAACGTAATAGAAAGTATTGAAACAATGAACCTGCATTTGTTTCTGACTAAGCTGAAACCCTGGATGTTGCCCATTGCAATGGTGTGTGGTGTGTTATTCCATGATTGTTTTGAATCGGTGGAATTTATAGCGCCATACCTTATATTTGTAATGCTCTTTATCACCTTTTGCAAGGTTGATGCAGCACATATCCGCCCAACTCGCTTCTCGTGGTATCTGCTTGGTGTTCAGGTAATAGGAGGTATACTTGCCTATCTGTTGCTGCTTCCGTTGGACACCGTTTTGGCCACAGGTTTCTTTATTTGCATATTCTGCCCGACGGCAACGGCAGCTCCTGTAATTACCGGTATGTTGGGCGGTAGCGTAACGCGCTTGGCGACTTTCTCGATAGTGTCAAACATTGCCGTTGCTCTGCTTGCTCCGGTGCTTTTCACGTTTATAGGCGCCGGAAATGAAATGACCGCGGGGGCGATATTGTCGTGCATGCTGATAATCGCGCGTCGTGTGTTGCCGGTTATTATTCTGCCACTGTTGCTGGCGCTATTGCTCAGGTGGCGGCTGCCGCAATTGACCGATGCGATTGCAGCCCGTCAGTCTGTTTCGTTCTATATATGGGCCGTGTCGTTGCTGCTTGTTGTAGGGCGCTCGGTTAGTTTTGTGATGCAGGAGCCTCCTGGCGAAATGTTGCATATGTTTATTTTGGCCGGGCTGGCGGCAGTGGCATGTGTTGTGCAGTTTGGCGTTGGTCGCCTGATAGGGCGGCGGCTTGGCGATAAAATTGCGGGAGCTCAGGGCTTAGGGCAAAAAAATACCGTTTTGGCTATATGGATGGCAATGACCTTTCTGAATCCAATATCGTCGGTTGCTCCGGCCGCATACGTGGCGTGGCAGAACATTATCAACTCTCTCCAGTTATATTATAAAAGCCGTCATGGGTCAATCTAAAGTTTATTTGTTTTTACGATGGTTAATATCTATGAACTCTTGACAAGTCTTCCGTTATTCAATGGAGCCTCATATAACTCTGTATCAGAGTTGGTTGCAAAAACAAAATTGCACTTTCTCAAGTTTGCCAAAGATGATATTGTCATTAATGCCGGGGATTCTTGCGACTCTATTTCGTTTGTAATTTCGGGGGCTGTCAGGTCGACAATTGAGGGTGATTGTTTTAGTGTCTCGCAGACTCTTAAAGCGCCCGATGTACTTTCGCCAGAATTTCTTTTCGGTAAAGCTCCGTTCAGCCCGTGTACGGTGACGGCGGTTGAGCCGGCAGGTATTATGAAGATTTCTAAAATCGACTACCTGAGACTATTGGAGTCGGATAAGGTATTTATGCTTAACTTCTTGAATGTATTGTCGATGAATGCGCAAAAGACTGTTAAGGTTGCTGTTGACGGAACCGGATACTCTGCGCGCCATAGTATTGCCCGGCTTATTATAAGCTTGACGAAACAGGGGGGTGAAGATATATCGCTTGCATGCACGCAGGGAGAATTACATTCGGTTTTCGGAGTGTCGCCGGTTGAGCTTACAAAGGCGCTTGACGCAATGACAGCGTGTGGAATCCTCGAATATTCGTCACGAGGTATCAAAGTGCTGTCTCGGGGAGCTTTGCTTGATATTCTGATTCAGTGATATAAGGGGTAAATGCGAGAAAAAAATAAGCAGCACTTCGCAGTGTCGCTTATTTCCTTGTTTGGCTATGACTGATGAAGTCAAAGACAAACAACCTAACATAAAACACATTTACTATTATGCACTATTCTAACTTAGAGTACAGGTAGTTATTACTAACAACCTATACTAACCCTAAATTTAATTTGCCATGATGAGTGGGCATTAATTATACATTTCACATGCCTATTTCCACCCACTTTGCAAAATTATGACCAAAATACTGCACAATCAACGAGGTATAAAATCATCAATCTGAAAATATAAATTGTAAATATTATAATGCGCTGAAATATAGCAATCTATATTAGATGAGATATGAATTTATAAACATGGTATTATGAAGTGCAAATGTTAATTTTCAAGCTGTTTTAGTCGCTTTTCTTGCTAATTTGATATTGATTACATAAATTTGCAAAGGCAAAATGAAATATTTTATGCTGAAAATATACCAAAATACAATTTGATACTGTGAAAACACCGCACTCTATTATTCTATTATCGCAAAATCTACTCTCTGCTCAAGAGCTTGGGTGGCTGCCGGTTGTATTGCTTTCGATACTGGTAGTATTATTGGTTTGCTCTCTTTGGACTATTTGTGTCCTGTATCGGAAAAATACTCGGAATTTGAAGCGTGTTGAGTCGCTGGAACTTGCATTGGAAAGAGCCCATCGACAAAAGGTGACAAATGTCGCTAATTTCCTTGAGTTCTGCTCGGCTTATCTGGAGCGTTATAACGAGTTTGGCCGGCTTGCACGTCGCAAAATAAAGTCAGGTCAGGTTGATGATTTGTATCAGATGTTAAAATCCAATCGTATTTCGGAGGCAGAGACCCGGGAATTCCTATTAGTGTTTGACCATGCGTTTTTATATATTTTTCCGACGTTTGTGGATGATGTAAACAGGTTGTTGAGAGACGATTGCCGATTTATTGTTCCGCCCGACGGACCATTACCCACCGAAATAAGAATTCTTGCGTTTATAAGAATAGGGGTGACCGAAAGCAGTAAGTTGGCAAAATTTTTGGGATTGTCGATTAACACGATTTATACCTATCGCAACAAGATGCGTGGATGGGCAATAGAGCGGGATTCGTTTGAAAGCCTTGTGACGGCTATTGCAGCTGCCGAGTGATTGCGGCAGTAATCAGGTGATGCCGGCGCGGCGGTATAGAATGACGGCAATGATGGAGTAGAGCAGGTTGGGTATCCAGCATGCAACCATTGGAGAGGTCAGGCCCGAAACGGCAAATGTGGATGTTACGGTCATAAAAAGGATGTAGCTGAACGACAGCACCAGGCCGATGCCTATGTTGATACCCATTCCCCCTTTGACTTTTCGCGATGACAATGACATGCCGATAATTGTCAGGATGAAGGCAGCTGCGGTCATTGCAAAACGGCGATGATATTCAATCTCAAAATTCTTAATATTGGCCACACCTCGTTCACGCTGCCTATTGATGTAATCGTTAAGAGCCGGCGTTGTCAGCATTTCCTGGTCGTTCTTTGAAATAAGAAAATCACGAGGTTCGATGGCGATGACGGTGTCAAGCCGGGAGCCGTGCCTGATAGATTCCCGCGAACCTTTCAGGTCGCGTATCGAGTAGTCTCGCACTTGCCATCTGTATAGCGTGTCCCATTTTATTGACTGGGCCACAAGTTTGGATTTTAGGGTTTTACCGTCGAGCGAATCGAGCGAAAATTTGTATCCGGTTTTGGTGGTGTTGTCATATCGGCTCATGTAGGCAACCACACCCTTTGAAACTTGAAGCTGGATGTTTGAACCATATTCAACTTTCTTGTTTTTGACGTACGTGTTGGTGTAGTCGATGCGCTTGATATTGGCCGGAGGAATGACGTAAGCGCTCAACAAATAGGTGGCTATGGCTATCACGGTTGCAGAAATCAGATAGGGCCGCATGAAACGCCGGTAGCTCATGCCGGTTGAAAACATGGCGATTATCTCAGAGTTGTCGGCAAGTTTGGATGTGAAAAAGATGACGGCAATGAACGTGAACAGCGGGCTGAACTGGTTGGCAAAATAGGGGAGAAAATTTAGAAAATAGTCAAAAATTGTTGCTTTCAGCGGCGCTTTGAGAAATGAATCAAGTTTCTCGTTGATATCAAACATTATGGTGATTGCCAGGATTAGGATGATGGCAAAAATGTATGTTCCGAGAAATTTGCGTATGATGTACCGGTCAAGGATGTTGACAGGTTTGAATGACGGGTCGATATGTGGTAGTTTTAATTTCACTTCCGATGGTTGGTAATTTTATAAGCGACGCGTAACGTTCTCAAGCATAGCCGGTTTCCATGTGGCAAAGTCGCCGGCGATAATGTGTTTACGGGCCTCGCCTACAAGCCACAGGTAGAAAGCAAGATTGTGAATTGAAGCTATCTGCAAGGCGAGTAGCTCGTTGGCAATGAACAGGTGGCGCAGGTAGGCCTTTGTATAAACGCGGTCAACGTAGCTTGGCCCGTCTTCTTGCAGTGGCGAGAAGTCGTCGGCCCACTTTTTGTTTCTCATGTTCATAATGCCGTTGGCCGTGAAAAGCATTCCATTGCGGCCGTTGCGGGTTGGCATGACGCAGTCCATCATATCAACTCCGCGGTCGATAGCTTCAAGAATGTTGGCCGGCGTGCCTACACCCATGAGGTACCGAGGTTTGTCGGTCGGCAAAATTTCATTTACAACCTCTATCATTTCATACATCACTTCGGCCGGCTCGCCCACTGCAAGGCCTCCGATAGCGTTCCCGTCGGCGTTTAGCTCGGCAACTTCAGCGGCGGCACGACGGCGCAGGTCCTTGTAGGTACATCCTTGAACAATAGGGAAATAAGCTTGGCGGTAGCCATACAGGCCCTCGGTTTCGTTGTATCGCTGCCAGCCTCGTTTTAGCCAACGCATTGTCAGGTCAAGCGAGCGCCGGGCATAATCATAGTCAGACGTGCCCGGAGGACATTCATCGAGAGCCATCATGATGTCGGCGCCGATAATGCGCTCGATATCAACAACGTTTTCGGGCGTAAAAAGATGCTTTGAGCCGTCTATGTGGCTGCGGAAATGGGCTCCCTCCTCGGTCAGTTTGCGGTTAGACGAGAGCGAAAACACCTGGAACCCGCCGCTGTCGGTCAGGATAGGGCGCTCCCATCCGTTGAATTTGTGCAGGCCGCCGGCTCGGCGTAGTATTTCCGTGCCCGGGCGCAGGTAAAGATGGTAGGTGTTGCCCAATATGATTTGGGCATTGATGTCGTTGCGCAACTCATGCTGGTGCACTCCTTTGACACTGCCGAGCGTACCGACCGGCATGAAGATAGGGGTTTGGATAGTGCCATGGTCGGTGGTAATAAGTCCGGCACGTGCTGCCGATGCCGGTGCGGTTGCCTGTAATTCAAATTCCATAATTTGCTTTTCAAGGCGCAAAATTAGCAAAAAGCGACGTTAGTCAAGGGTTAAAGATGAAAAAAAGATGTCAATGAAGAGCTTATTTGTGTATTTTTGGAATTTTGGGCATGAGATTTGTGTGTTAAAAGGTTAATTTTTCAAGTTTTGACATAACAAAGAGGCCGCCTAAAACTTATCAGGCAGCCTCTTCAATGACCGGGATTGGGCTTATTTGATTAGCACTTTCTTCCCATTGACAATATAGATGCCGGGGGTAGGATTAAACACGCGTTGTCCCATCAAATTGTAAATGGGCGCACTGTCGTCATTCAGAACATCAACCGCTACATTTGTCACTGATGCTTTTTCATTGTGTCCGTGGGTGGTGATTACCAAGTCGGAAGTGCTCTTCAAACCGTTTATCACGAATGAATTGGTTGTTCGGTCAACCGTATCGGTAATGTCTCTTCCATTGTATTTCACGGTAAATGATGTAACATCGGCGGCAAGCCCGAGGAAGAATCTTGTTTGAGAATTTTCCTCAAGGAAAAGCGATGCGTCGTTAAACAAGCGACCAAATCCTTTATCGGTTGAAACGAGTCCGTTGACACGCATAACTCTCAACGCTTTTCTACGAGCCGAGGCCGGATTGGCTTCATCCGCTTCCATATCCTCCAGCATGTCCTGATAGTCCTCTTCATCCATATATGTCAAGTCACAGGCAGTGCTGTTGCCTACAATAAGATTACCTTCGTTGTCATAGTTTTCTTCGGTAATATCAATACTGTTTCTAATGCTGACAAATTTACCCCAATGTTCGGCAACAAGATAGGGCGTGAACGATGGCTTCGGGATTGAGAGCGCACATGTCATGTTATTAACGTCGGCAAAGGGATTGCCAAGAGTTTGGACCGGAGTCTTAATAGGAGCGTTGATGGCCGAGAGCGACGGCGAGTTAAGCGAACCTTGTGCTACGCTTTGAAGTGTGCTCGGAAGATTCAGGACCAACAGATTGGCACACTCGGCAAAGGCATTATCGGCAACCGATGTTGTTCCGTTCATATCCACATAAACGAGGCTCGAGCCACGGAAGCAGTCTGCCGAAATAGTACCTATACCCGCGGGTATTGATACCGAGTAGAGCCCCGAATTTTTAAACGCGCTTTCTCCGATTGCAGTCAGCCCCTGTGGCAGTTCAATCTGCTGCAGCGATGTGCAGCCTTCAAACGCTGATTGACCGATGGTTTTGACCGTTTGGGGCAGATTCACTGTTTCAAGGCCGGTACAGCCATAGAACAGTTTACTGTCAACGGCATTGCGACCCTCTTCAAACGTCACGCTGTTGAGATTGCGGCAGCCAGCGAAAATATTCGAGCCGATTGTAGCGCTCGATGGGATATAGATTTCCTGGAGGCCTGAGTTTGTGAACATTGACGAGGGGATAGCGGAAACTTTTCCGGGCAGAACAACGGCGTTAAGGCCATAACAGTCGGCAAAGACCGACTCGCCCCATTGAATGTCGGACAGTGCCGACAGGTCCACGCCTTTCAGATTGCGACAACCCGTGAAGGCTCCTGTGCCAATTGATTTTAACGCTGATGTAAATTTAAAATCGTTATCCATGCTCTCGCAGTTGGCAAACGCGCCGGCGCCGATAGTCTCAATTCCGGCCGGGATGTCAAAGGTTGCGAGATAGCAGTTTTGGAATGCATTGTCGCCTATCTCTTTCAGATTTCGAGGCAACGCGATGTGCAGCAATTCGCTTTTGCCGTTGAAAATGCCGGCGCCAATCGATGTGTTGGGAATGCGGGTGAGGTCTATCTCATAACAGTTGGGCATATTGCTTCTAATGATGGCAAAGTCGGCATCGTTCAACGCCGCACCCTCCACAGTGAGGTTGGTCACGGCGCCGGGCATAATGCCGGTCTGGAGACGGATTTCTGTGGCAAGCGTGCCCGACTCGTTCAGATAAACAACAGCCTTGTTGGCGTTCTTGGCAACGATATTGTATTCTTTCCAGCGGTTGTTGGCAAGATAGGCGTTGCCGGCGCCTTCGGGAACAAGCACCATCTTCGGCGTGAAGCCAAGACGGTCGGCAGGCAGCGCGGGCGGTGTAGTCGATACCATCTCGAGGACATCGGTACCGCCACAGAAGTGGGTCGTGAAGTCGTTGAATCCGGTGCCCATCTTAAGGTAGTGAAGGTCGCCGAACGCGTTTGTGCCTATCGAAGTAACCTTGTCGGGAATCTCAAACGACACCATCTGAGTGCCTTTGAAAGCGTTTTGCCCAATCGAGGTGAGTGTTTCGGGGAAAGAAAGCGACACCAGGCTCGAGTTTTCAAATGCCGAGGCGCCGATACTGCGCACCGGCGACGGAATTTCCATCTGGCGAATGGCTGTATTGGCAAAAGCATAGTCGCCAATGGAGTTGATTTGATTGTGGAATTTGACGCTGAACAGGTTGGAGCAATCACGGAAAGCACCGGCAGTAATCTCGGTCATGCCCGAGGGGATTGTAACCTCGGTAAAGCTGTTGCCGGCAAAGGCACCGTTGCCAATTGCAGCCAAGGTAGAGGGCAGCGAGATTGTCTTGATGCCGCAGTTGGCAAACGCCTCAGCGCCCACCGATTCCAGCCCTTCGTGCAACTTGAAGTTAGGCTCGTCGAGAGTGCCCGAGAAGGCGCCGTCGCCAATCTCCACGACGCTTTTTGGCAAACGGAAGTTGTTCAACTTAACACCGCCCGAGAAAGCGTTTGCGCCGATTTTCTCGAGGTTCTCGGGGAATGCCACCTGTGTTAACGCTTTACACCCGTAGAACGTGCCGTCGCCAATCGATGTAATGCTTTGGGGCAGATTTATATCGCTCAGACGCGTGCAACCGGAGAACACATTGGGTCCAATATCTTTAATCCCGTCGGCCAACACAACTTTTTCAAGGTCTGTACAGTCGCTGAAGCATCCGTCATAAAGACTCACCTGAGAGGAGGGGATATTTACTTCATATAACGACGGGCATCGTGCAAAAGCCTGATAAGCTATATATTCTAAAGAGGGCGGGAATTGAACGGAATAAAGATTCGGCAGTTCGGCAAAAGTACCGTTGCCAATATGTTTAAATCCATCAGGGTAAACTATACTTTCAAGACAAGTGCTATGATAAAACGGATTGCGTATAATAGGAAAAGAATTCCAAGTGTAGGTCATCCCCATTGGGATATATAAATTTTTTATCGGATATCCGTTACTGCAATATTCTAATTCAGATGGCGAGGCTACTTCAAATATTTGTTCGAGGACACTCTGCTGAGATTCCACCCAACTTCCGATTAAATATGCATTAATATCAACAATATTAATCTTTACATTATCAATTTTTTCACATTGCTTAAAAACATTTTCTCCGAAAGAAGCTACAGAAGTCGGAATTACTACCGATGTAAGGTTGTAACAATAACGGAAAGCTTCGATACCAATCGAAGTGACCGAATTGGGGATAGCTACCGATGTCAGGCTTGAACAACCAAGGAAAGCATACTCTCCAATCGAAGTGACCGAATTGCCGATTTCTACCGATGTCAGGCTTTCACAACCATAGAAAGCATAGGGACCGATTGTTGTGACCGAATTGGGAATTTTTATACTTGTTATTTTACAACTATTGAAAGAAGAGCGACCAATCGAAGTGACCGAGGCCGGGATGGTTATATCACTCAGACTTTTACAACCATAGAATAAGTAGTCAGGAATCGAAGTGACCGAATTGGGAATCTCTATCGATGTCAGGCTGGTACAATCACTGAAAGCATACCCCTCAATCGTTTTGACGGAATTGGGGATTTCAACCGATGTCAGGCTTGAACAATAATCGAAAGCCCAACTCCCAATCGAAGTAACCGAATTAGGAATAGCTACAGAAGTAAGATTATTTTTTCTAAAAGAATACGAACCAATTTCGGTTAGGGTATATTCTTTATTATTAAATAACACTTTACTTGGCAAAACAATGTCACCTGAAACATTATTGCCCGGGGTTGAGAGAGCACCTATTTTTGTTCGACATGTTTTGTCAGCCTCACTTATGACGGTATAGTTCACGCCGTTATAGGTGAAATCCTGCCCCCAGGCTATGCACGGAAGCAGAAAAATTAACCATAACAAAAATTTCTTCATATACTGACTTTGTTAATTGAATAAATTGAAAGGATTCGGAAGATAAATTCGTATAAGTGCACGTACAAATTCTTTAAGCACAAATTTGCCACCTGCTATTACATTCTCGGCAACACATTCCTTACTCCAATTGTTTTTGTCAATCAGGTCAAAGATGTTGAGCAGTCGCGGCATACGAATATTGACCGATACGCGGTTTGTCTCGGTAAGCTCTTGTTCGATTGACTTTTTCGTCATATACTTGGGCCGTACGGTAATGACAATGTTCGTGTCGCGCGGTGCATTGATTATAAACTGGTTCGTATCGTCATTGCCGAGTCTCTCGGTCACTAAACGCACTTTATGTTCGTCAATCGAGAAATCGACTACCCCGTCTGTTACAAGCCGAATGTTTGTAATACCATCAAAAAAGTTGTTCGAATGCTGCGGTGCAGAACGGTTATTGCCTGAGGCAAATAAAAATTGCGACATTTCGGTCTGTTCCGACGAGTCTACGGTGCCGGAGTTGTCAGGCATAAAATCGGAGGTTCGGAGATTTTCCAAACCCTGAACCCACATCACAAGTGGTGGTCGTTGAGCCATAACTTTAAAATCAATCCACCGGTCTCCCCTCGGCAGCGTTTAAAGTTTACAAAATAAAAGCGTGAGAGCCTGTATCTTCTACTCGTCTCACACACAGAGGCTCTGGAATACCTTTCACAATGAAACGAGCAGTTAGAGCCTCACGCAGATATGTGAACCAACGCACCTCCTCGCGGAGATACCTAATGTATTCACACTTGAAAGGCATCCATCACTGCTTCATTTGACTGCGAATTGAAAATTTTCCAGATTTTCTGTGTGTCAAATGAGCGTCGACAAACGCTTTTGTAACAAAATGTCATTGCCCACCAATGACAATGGTAAGCAGCACAAAGTTAAACCTTTTTTTTAATATTACAAAAACCTCCAAAAAATCACTGTATAACTTGCGAAAAGGGTTGTATTTTCAGGGTGATGTTGCTTATTTGCATATTTTTAGAATTTTTGGCACGAGATTTGCGTATTAAAAGGTTAACTTTGCAGTCAGATTTTATATGAAGAAAGAATCAACACATCCACTTTATATCGCGGCCCGAGAGGCGCGCGAGGAGATAAATCGCGGTAGCGTTGCCAGGGCGATTGAGGTTTTGCGTCGTGCCGTTGCGGCCGGAAGTGCCGGCCGTTTGGTATTGGAAAATATAGAGCGGATTGCGGCCGGATATGAATCGTTGCAGGAATATTGGCTTGGCAGGGGGGCAGGTGAAGATGTGCCAAAGGTTGATTATGACGGCGTTCTGATGCAGCTGACCGACCTTGTTGTCAGGCTTGAGCGCTCGGTGTTGTCGCAGGAGGCTCCGACTCTGTATTTCAACACGGTTCGCTATCTGAGAACAAAATCGGAAGATAACTTTGCAACGTTGCATGCTTCGCTTGACCATGCCGTAGCCGAGGATACGGCCTCGCCGTCGCGCCGGACCCGCATGCGGCTTGAGGATGTTTCGCGTGACTTGTTTTTGCGATTGTGGACCGGGCATCCGCTGAGTGCCGGCGCCGTCGATGAGGTGACGTTGATTATTCTTGATTCGCGTTATCCGGTGACTGTCAGGTGTCAGCTGGTTTCGGCAATGACTCTTGGCTTGATTGAGTATTATGACGAGAACCGCTTGTTGAAGCTACTTGATATATATTTTGGAGCCGATGAGGAGTGTGTGTCACTCAGGGCTTTAACCGGATTTATGCTGGCGATGCATAAATACCGGGAGCGTAATCACGGGAAAGCGTTACTTGAAAAGATTGATTTGCTGAGCCTAAATTCCAACTGGGATGCTGACAAGGATATGGTTTTTGAGCAGTTGATAAGAACCGTTGATACCGACAGTATTACGAAAAAAATGAAGGAGGATTTGGTCCCCGGATTAATGAAGATTAAACCGTTTCTGGATGGTATCAATGCCGACATGGAGATTGACGCCGAGGCGCTGCTGGAGGATAATCCCGAGTGGGAGAAGATAATGCAGGAGAGCGGATTGAAGGACCGTATCATGGAGCTCTCGGAGTTGCAGGAGCAGGGTAGCGATGTTTTCATGGGTACGTTTTCTTCGCTGAAAAATTTCCCGTTTTTTAACAACATAGAGAATTGGTTTGTCCCCTTTACAACGGCTCGCTCGGAGTTTGACACTCCGCTGTATGAGCAGATGAGGCCGTTGCTTGAGGCTGTGGCCCAAGCGCCTGTGTTGTGTGACAGCGATAAGTATTCGATGGCGCTTGCTATCTCGGGTATAAGTGAGGCCCAGCGTTCAATGATAGCTGACAGGATGACAGCCGAAAGTGCTCAGATGGCTGAGATTCAAAAAAGTGACCTCGGCGCCGAGCAGAAAAACCGAAAGGATATTGTTAACAAATACATTCAGGACCTGTATAGGTTCTACAATCTGTTTAACAGGGCGGCTGAAATGCCAAATCCGTTTGAGGTGCCATTCAATTTGTTGAATATAAAGGCGTTGAAAGGTGTTGAACCGTCGGAGGAGACGTTGTCGCTTGTTGGTGACTTTTATATGCGTCATCACTTGTATGCCGACGCGCTCGCTGTTTTCACGCGGTTGGAGCAAAGGAAACCGCTGGCGGTAGATGTGCTCCAGAAAATGGGCCATTGTTTGCACCGGTTGGGAGAAACTGCACGCGCTATTGAATATCTCGACAAAGCTGATATCATAAGTGGTGACGACCGATGGACTCTGCGTAATCTTGGCGCTTGCCTGGCCGAGGTTGGCGAAACCGAGCGGGCAATTGAATGCTATAACCGGATTCTTGACGCTGCCGACCGGGATGGCGATATCAGGCCATATCGCGCGCTGATTGATATTTACATAAAAAGCGGCGATAGAAAGGGGATGAGAAATACCCTGGAGCGTGCGCGCCTTAACGGGATGCTGGATAGTGCGTCGGGCCGCCTGTTAGAGGCCCGGTCGCTCTCATGTACAACCGAGTTTCTGACGGCGCTTGACATATATCGGCGCTTGACGTATGACGGGGTTCGCCTGACGGCATTCGACCTGTCGGCTCGCGGCTGCTGCGAGTGGCTTGCGGGATTTCGTGAGGATGCCATAGAGACGTGGCAAGCGGCCATGAATATGGCGCCGTTCAAGGAGGCAACAGACCGAAAGGAGGCGTTCCTGAAAATGATGCATCCGCTTATTCTGAATGAATTTTGGAGCGCGATGCCTGTGATAACTGATTTAGTATTAAACAAATAATATAACCAAAAACGACAAATATGCGAAAAGAAGCACTTGCCGCACTAACAACATTG
Source organism: Muribaculaceae bacterium (assembly GCA_022510465.1). Taxonomy (GTDB): domain Bacteria; phylum Bacteroidota; class Bacteroidia; order Bacteroidales; family Muribaculaceae; genus HGM05190. The sequence goes on along the minus strand of JAFLTJ010000017.1, from coordinate 3,917 downwards.
ACGATTATGGCACAAGCACAAAACCCTTTCTATAAGGAGTTTGACACCGTGCATGGCACGGCACCATTCAGCAGTATAACCAACTCGCATTACGAGGAGGCGATTGACCGAGGCATCGAGCTTGCCAAGCAGGAGATAGAGGCGATTGTCAACAATCGCGCGACCCCCGATTTTGACAATACGATAGTGGCCTTGGAACGTGCCGGCGCCGACCTGAACAGGGTGTTGAATGTGTTTTATCCGCTGTTGAGCGCCGATTCAGATGATGAAATGATGGAAATATCGATGCGCGTTTCTCCGAAAATGAGCGATTATTCAACATACATTACTTTGCACGAGGGCTTGTGGCAGCGTGTGAAATATGTATATGACAATCGCGAGCTGTATAAACTTGACGCAGAGGACCAAACGCTGTTGCAGCAGACATACGACTCGTTTGCGCGCAGCGGCGCCAAGCTCGAGGGGGAGGACCGCGAGACGTATCGTAAGCTTTCGTCGCGCCTAAGCGAGCTGACAACACGCTTTGGCCAAAATGTGCTTAAGGAGCTGAATACCTACGAGATATGGCTGACAAAAGATGACCTTTCGGGTCTGCCTGAAAGCTCGGTAGAGGCGGCAGCTCTTGCCGCCCGCGAGAAAGGCCGCGACGGGGAGTATCTTTTCACGCTTGACCAGCCTGTTTATATGGCATTTATGAAGTATAGCGACCGCCGGGATTTGCGCGAGAAGATGTGGCGGCTATACTCGTCGCGCAACACAAAGGGTGAGTTTAACAACGTGGAGATTCTCAAAGAGATTGCCGATACTCGCCGTCAGATAGCCAATCTGCTCGGATACAAGACTTACGCCGACTATGCTCTGGAACGCACTATGGCCGAGACGCCGGCGGGTGTTTACAAGCTGTTGTACGAGCTGCGTGACGCTTATCGCCCCGCTCAGGAGAAAGAGTTTGAGGAGATTAAGCAGGTGACAGGTGCCGAAACGATTAATCCATGGGATTATAGCTATCTGTCCAATAAGGTCAAGAATGCCAAGTATAGCTACAACGAGGAGGAGTTGCGCCCCTATTTTGAGCTTAATAATGTGATTGACGGAGTCTTTGGCCTGGCTACGAAATTGTATGGCCTGCAATTTGTTCCCAATGACAAAATCGAGGTGTATCACCCCGATGTAAAGGCATACGATGTGAACGGGCCGGAGGGTGATTTTATCGGCGTTATATATACCGACTTTTTCCCACGCAGCAGCAAGCGCCCCGGGGCGTGGATGACCGGCTTCCGTGACCAGCAAATCACCGATGAGGGTACAAATATCCGGCCTCATGTGTCGATTGTGATGAACTTTACCAAGCCTACCGAGACTAAGCCGTCGTTGCTGACTCCCTACGAGGTTGAAACGTTCCTCCACGAGTTTGGCCACGCTCTTCATGGCTTGCTTGCCAACACAAAGTATGCATCGCTGTCGGGAACGGCCGTGTATCGTGACTTTGTGGAGCTTCCGTCACAATTCAACGAGAATTATCTGACGCAGAAGGAGTTTCTTGACGGGTTTGCGCGTCATTATCAGACAGGCGAGCCGATTCCTGCCGAACTTGTAGAAAAAATCGTCACTACATCGCAGTTTGGTGCTGCCTACTCGTGCTTGCGTCAGCTCAATTTCGGTTTGCTTGATATGGCATGGCACTCAATCGACGGCCCGGTAACCGAGGATGCAGAGGCGTTTGAAAACGCAGCCGGGGCTTCGGTGGCAATGTTTGACGCCGTTGAGGGTACCAGCGTCAGCCCGCAGTTCTCTCACATTTTCTCGGGTGGCTATGCCGCAGGATATTACAGTTACAAGTGGGCCGAGGTGCTTGATGCAGACGCTTTTGCTCTCTTTGAGGAGAATGGAATCTTTGACAAGGCGAGCGCCGATGCGTTCCGCACCAACATTCTGATGAAGGGGGGCACAGAGCATCCGGCCAAGTTGTACCGTCAGTTCCGCGGACAGGACCCCACAATCGACGCTCTCTTGCGCCGCGACGGGATTGCTCCGGTTGCCGTGCCAATACCTCCCGTAAAGGTAAAAATCCCCGTCAAAAAAGACTAATCTTTGCCATAAAGGAACTTAAATGAAAAGGTTATGGATATTGCCGGCTGTGGGAGTTGTGCTGAGCGGGTGTAACTCGGGCAGCGGAGAGCCTATCCCGGATGTGGATGAGACCTCGGAGAAAAAGATGGAGGTAGAGGTTGTTGATTACAGCCCGGCTCCGGGGCAGTTTGTGAACGTGTTGCCGGAATGGGTTGCCGGAATGACGGCCGATGATATGTGTCGCGCGGTTGAGGCAAGCCTGAAAGCGGGGCATGACGTGACGCTGGGCGCATGGGGCGGCTCGCTTACCGTTCGTCTTATCAATCCGCTTGTCAACCGTCAGGGTGACAATTATTTCAAGGTGCTGGGCAATGCCATAACCACCAGTGCCGAGCCGGGGTTGGTTTATGTCATGGATGATAAAAACGGGAACGGCAAGGCGGATGACGGCGAGTGGCTGTTGATACGGCCTGCAACGTTCGGGCTGGCCGAGCAGGTCACGACGACCTACAGCAGCCCGACTGCCGACGCAACAGATGAGAATTATATCGGCTGGCGTTGTAGTGACGGGAGTAACGGGTATCTTAACAGGGTGTCAAGCTATCACTCTCAGCCGTTCTTCCCATGCTGGATTGATGGCGATGAGTTGACGTTCAGCGGCCTGCGTTTGCCCGATAATGGCCATTATGACCCGGAATCGATGATGTACATTTTAGACCCGATTGGCGGTACGGCCGATTCTTATCCAAACAGCCGGATAGACGGGGTTTTGTGTCTTGACAATGTGATAGATAAACATGGGAATAGGGCTGAGATTGCCAAGGTTGATTTTATCAAGGTTGTAACAGGCGTGTTGCAGGCCAACGGGCCGTTGGGCGAGTGTTCAACCGAGGTGTGTGGATTTGAAAAATATGTAATGCAATAGTATGGCCGACAATTATTTGGAGAAACGCATGGAGGAGTATCGTGCGGGGAAATTGGCTCGGAAACCCCGCACGGTTGTGGCTAATTCGCGGCGAGAGCCGTCGCCGTTGGAGGGTTTCCGCGTGTATGTCACCGGCGGAGCGTCGGGGATTGGCCGTGCTGTGGTTGAGGCTTTTCGCCGCGTTGGGTGCCGCGTGGCTTTCTGTGACATAAACCGTGTAAAAGGAGCGGCGACAGCGCAGGCAACGGGGTCGCAGTTTCATCCGGTAGATGTGACCGATGCTGTTGCGCTTGAGAACTCTGTGAAGCATGTAATCAGTGCGTGGGGCGATATTGACATAATCATCAATAACGTTGGCGTTGGTAATTTCAAGCCGTTTATTGACACGACCGTCGATGATTTCAAAACGGTTTTAGATACCAATTCGGTGCCGCTTCTGGTGACGGCGCGTACCCTTGCCGCCTACCGCATGACATTGCCCGAGGAGGCTCGCTGCGGTGGCCGTATTGTCAATATATCATCAACGCGTCACCTGATGAGCGAGGCCGATAGTATTGCTTACAGCGCCTCAAAGGGGGCGGTGTTGTCGATGACGCATTCGCTGATGATGTCGCTTTCGCCATTGGGAATTACGGTCAATTGTATATCTCCGGGATGGATACACACCGGTGACGGGAGTGAGCTGACGCTGGAAGACCATCAGATGCATCCAAGCGGGCGTGTTGGCCGGCCTGCCGATATTGCCAGGGCATGTTTGTTTCTTGCCGCGCCCGACGCCGATTTTATCAACGGCGCCGATTTGATAATCGATGGCGGAATGACGCGAAAAATGATTTACTGACGGAACGAGTTTTGGGGTTGTCGGCGGGGTTGTCGGCGGGGTTGTCGGCGGGGCAGCCTGCGGGGCAGCCTGCGGGGCAGC
>JAFLTJ010000016.1 GCA_022510465.1 Muribaculaceae bacterium | reverse complement strand
TTCGTTGTGAAATCGGATGCGGCCATGAGAATAACGACCGGGCACCGACCCGGGTGAGTTGGTTCCATGTATGCCAATTCCCCAAAAGCCGGGGGTTATCAGTGAAACGAAGTAGGGCCCATAGCATTTGGCCCCCGTGCCTTTATATTTCCAGTCGGTTGAGTTGTAGACGCCGGCGATAGAGAAGGTGCCTTCGGGGGTTGTGCAGTCGTCTTTGCTTTTTTTCTGACCACGATTTCGGGCACAACAGATGGGGAATGTGGCTAATGTGTCGCCGAATATGTTGACTACATACAGGCGAGTTTCGCGCTTGTTAATTATGATATTGCGCGTTAAAGCGATGCGCCCGGGGGCAAGAGAAATCTTGTCGTCAAGTCTTTCAATCATTTCGGGCTCGGGGAGCGCCGGAGCCTCGGTTTTCTTATAGTCGCTTATGAGAGATTCAAGCTCGGGCGGAAAGCTGTACTCTTTTGAATTAATGGTTGTCAATCCACCTAATATGAGCAAAAATAAGGTGATTATGTGTCTCATTTTTTCCTTAGTCGAATATGTCGGAGCAAAGGTAGTAAAATAACGTGTTATATCAAAATAAAAAGACTGCCTGACAGGTGGCCAGGCAGTCTTGTATCGGAGTGTTCAATTGTTGTTATTTTTTACAGTTGCAGCCGTTGATGGCTTTCCAGCATATAGCGGCAAGAGCGGCACCTGCGAGCGGGCCAACAACCATAATCCAGAAGTCGCCCCAAGCGTTGCAGCTGAACAGAGCCGGACCGAAGCTACGAGCGGGGTTTACAGAGCAGTTGTCAACGGTTATGCCAACGATGTTAACGAGACCGAGAGCCAAACCGATGGCGATACCGGCGAAGTTGCCGAAGCCTTTTTTCTCATCGGTAGCCCCCAAGATAACCATAACGAAGAAGAATGTCAACAGACACTCGGCGAGCAGTGCCATTCCGGAAGTAGCACCCTCCTGAAGAACGTTGGCAGCGAGGTAATTACCTGAAGCTTCGGTTGTGCCACCGAAGTTGAAATCGGGAGCTAAAGCTACAAAAGCGTACAGGAGAGCAGCACCAACAGCAGCACCAATCAGCTGAGAAACAACATAGCCGCAAAATTCTTTGGCATCCATGCGCCCGCTAAGAAGCATGGCGAACGATACGGCGGGATTTACGTGGCATCCAGAGATGTTTCCAATGCAATACACGAGGCAGAGCAATGTCAGACCAAAACAAAGGCCTACACCTATAACATTGATTGACGGACCTGCCAAAACGGCGCTACCGCATGCGAGGAGGACCAGAAACATTGTTCCGATACCTTCGGCAAGATACTTTTTCATAATAGAGTTATTTTAAATGATTAATGTTCAAGTTGTACAATATGGATGTTGGTTTGTACAAAAAAAAGTTGAAAAATGTTTTGAAATTGCAGCAAAATTAGTGATAATTGTTTTAATTAGCAAATTTGAGGATGCTGCAGGTGGCGGATTTTTGGTTTTAGAGTGATGAATGTCACGGTTTTAGGTGGGCAAAGGATTGCCAAAGAGGCTCGTCGGGGAGTGGCGCCGTGATGTCTATTTCTTTGCCCGAGACCGGATGGATGAATGATATTCTCCTGGCAATCAAGGATATGCCTCCGTCTGGATTTGAGCGCCGGTCGCCGTATTTGAGGTCTCCTTTGACGGGGCAGCCGATAGACGAGAGTTGTACTCTTATCTGGTGTTTGCGGCCTGTTTCAAGGTTGATTTCAAGGAGGTGATAGCGGTCGCTTGCGGCGATGTACCGATAGCTCAGTATTGCTTCTTTGGAGCCTTTGCGAGGCGATGGCCAAGCGGTTGACTTGTTGGTTTTTTCGACGGTTGTGATATGGCTGACAATTCTATCGGTTTCTTTGGGCGGTTTATTTCGACTTAAGGCCCAATAGGTTTTGGAAACTTTTCCGAGCCTGAACATTTCGTTGAGCCTTGTCAGCGCTTTTGATGTCTTTGCAAATATGACAACTCCCGAAACCGGGCGGTCAAGCCGATGTACTACGCCGATGAATACGTTTCCCGGTTTATTGTGATTAATTTTTATCCACTCTTTGACATGCTCGCTCAGCGGAGTGTCTCCGGTTTTGTCTCCCTGGACTATTTCTCCAACTTCTTTGTTGACGGCGATTATATGGTTGTCTTCGTAGAGTACTTCCATTTTTTTTATTTATCACAATATTGGGTGGCAAAAAATAAATTTATGAGGTGCAAATGTAAAAATATTTTTTTAATTTTGTATTGTCATAAACAATAGAATATGCTAAATCACATAAGAGGCTCAATTTACTCGCTGGCACCGGCATCGGTGGTTATAGAGGCGAATGGAATAGGTTATGAAATCAATATATCGCTGGAGACGTTCTCGGCATTGGAGGGGCGAAAGGAGGCGGTATTGCTGGTTCATGAAATTATTCGCGAGGATACGCACGATTTGTATGGCTTTGCCGAGGAATCGGAACGTCGGCTGTTCAGAATGCTAATCGGAGTGTCGGGTGTCGGAGCAAATACGGCACGGATGATATTGTCGTCGTTTAAGGTTGCCGAGCTGGAGCAGATAATAGCGAGCGGGCAGCACGCGGCGCTGAAAAGTGTCAAGGGAATAGGCTCAAAAACGGCCGAAAGAGTAATTGTTGACCTTAGAGATAAAATAAAACCGGGTGAAGTGACGTTATTATTAAAGTCTGCACTCAATAATGAAGCGTTTGACGAGGCGTTATCGGCTCTTATGATGCTTGGATTTGCAAGACCGCAGTCGCAGAAAGTGTTGAAGAAAATTTTTGAAGGCGACCCCAATATCAAGGTTGAGGCTGCAATCAAGAAGGCACTTTCGATGATGTAAATGCCGGTGTTGTAGAGCTATGGGGGGCGGGCCTTTTTGAAAAAATGAGGAATCTATCGGGAGATAAAATAAAGCGATGTGTGTGGCTTGTCGTAACGCTGGTAGCAGTTGCGGCGGGTTCGTTGTTTGTTTTGGCGATACAGCCGCCGGGACAGAAGCCGTTTAGCCCACCACCGGCTGTAATCACAACTCCGACAAGCGTGACGGCGGCCGATACAACTACGCTTTTCCCGATTCAACAGGTTTTGCCCAATAGCTATGAGGAGCTGATGGCGGATGATTATGCGACCGACCTCAATACTCCGTCAAATATCAATACAGTAACGGAGTATGACCCTGAAACGGGGATGTATGTTGTGCGGACAAAGATAGGGGAGACGGAGGTGTCGACGCCGTTTTTCCTGACGCCACAGCAGTACAATAACTGGCAGCAGCGCAAGTCGATGATGGAATATTATCGTCAGCGAAACGCGGAGGCGCTGATAAAGGAGGATAAGGAGCCGTTTAACATTCTGGATATGAATTTTGCATTGGGCCCGTTGGAGAAGATATTCGGCCCCGGCGGCGTTCAGTTGAAGACTCAGGGCTCGGTTCAGATTTCGATGGGGGTTAAGTCAAACAAGACCGATAACCCGTCGTTGTCGCTGACGTCTCGCCGCAAAACATATTTTGATTTTGACCAAAAGATTCAGGCAACAGTATCGGCGTCGGTTGGTAACCGATTGAAATTCAATATGACGTATAATACCGACGCGACGTTTGATTTTGATTCTAAAAATTTGAAGCTGGCATACGACGGGCATGAGGATGATATAATCCAGTCGATAGAGGCCGGTAATGTTTCGATGACAACCGGGTCGTCGTTAATCAGAGGAAGCACGGCTTTGTTTGGTATAAAATCCAAGTTGCAGTTTGGTAAATTGACGGCGACGATGCTTGTGTCGCAGCAAAATTCAGAATCGAAGACGGTTAACACGAAGGGTGGCGTTCAGTCGACGGAATTCTCGATTAATGTTGACAATTATGACCAGAACCGTCATTTTTTCTTAGGTCATTTTTTCAGGGATAATTATGACAATTTTGCATCGCGTCTGCCGTATGTGTCATCGGGTGTTAAAATAACGCGAATGGAGGTTTGGGTAACCAATAAGAGCGGAAACTATAACGAGGCGCGAAATATTGTAGCATTCAGCGATTTGGGTGAAAGCAACCGGCTGACAAATGATTACTGGCGTGGAAATCAGGCAATGCCAAATCCGTCGAACGCGTCGAACAATCTGCTTTCGGTTATCAAAAATGAGTATCCGGGTGCCCGCAATATCAATACAATCACGCAGACATTGACTCAGCTTGGCGTATACGGAATAGAGGGTGGGCGCGATTATGAAAAGGTTGAGAGTGCGCGCTTGTTGACGTCGAGCGAGTATACATACAATTCGACTTTGGGTTATATATCAATCAAGAGTTCTCTCAACGCGGATGAGGTGCTTGGTGTTGCTTACGAGTATACGTATAACGGGCAGGTGTATCAGGTCGGTGAATTTTCGGGGGATATAACGTCGACCGACCAGTCGATATATGTGAAGATGCTAAAAAGCACGACGGTGGACCCGAAAGTTCCGATGTGGGACTTGATGATGAAGAATGTTTATTCTTTGGGTGCGTATCAGGTGCAGAAGAGCAATTTCAGGTTGAATATCAAGTATCTGAGCGATACGACCGGAACTGAAATTAACTATCTTCCGGTAGCCGGCATTTCAGACAAACCGTTGCTCCAGGTTATGAATCTGGACCGCATAGATTCAAATGAGGAGAGTAATCCGGATGGTTTCTTTGACTTTATCGAGGGTTATACGGTTGTAGCGTCGTCGGGTAAGATTATTTTTCCGGTTGTAGAGCCGTTTGGAGAGCATTTAAGACGCAAGATAAACAATGATGCAATTGCCGACCAGTATTGTTATCAGGAGCTCTATGACTCGACGTTGGTTGTCGCCAGGCAGTTTGCCGACCATAACAAATTTGTCTTAAAGGGTAGCTATCAAGCGTCGGGCGGTTCGCAAATCAGGCTGAATGCGATGAATGTGCCTCGCGGCTCGGTAGTGGTGACTGCCGGTGGCGTTCGCCTGACCGAGAACAGTGACTATACTGTGGATTATGCGATGGGTATTGTTACAATTACCAATCAATCAATAATTGACTCAGGGCAGAATATCTCGGTAAGTCTTGAAAATCAATCGCTTTTTTCAACGCAAAGGAAGACATTATTAGGTCTTGACCTTAACTATCAATTTAACAAGGATTTCAGTATCGGCGGTACGTTGATGCATTTCTCGGAGAAGGCTTTGGTTGAGAAGGTAAATATCGGGGATGAGGTGGTTAACAATACGATGTGGGGCGTTAATCTGAACTACAATACCCGATTTATGTGGCTGACCAATCTTCTGAACAAGATACCGACGGTGAATGCTGTACAGCCGTCAACATTGTCGTTGCAGGCTGAATTTGCCCAGTTGATACCTAACGGCCAAAAGTCGGGGTCAAATCAGGGTAGTTCGTACATTGATGATTTTGAATCGACGCAGACCGGCATAGACTTGCGGTCGCCATACTCATGGTTCCTTGCCTCTACGCCATATGAGGGGGGTGCCGATGCGATGTTCCCGGAGGCGGCTTTATCGAATGATATTGATTATGGAAAGAACCGCGCACTGTTGTCGTGGTATTTCATAGACCGAATGTTTACCCAGCGCAATTCATCGCTGGCACCGGGTTATCTGCGCTCGGATTTGAAACAGTTGTCGAATCCATACGTGAGGGAGGTGACGAGTTATGAAATATTTCCGGGCCGCCAGTTGAGTTATGGCGAGTCGTCGATAGTTCAAACGCTTAACTTGTCATTCTATCCAAATGAGCGCGGTCCGTACAATCTTGATACCGATGATATTGACGAGAATGGAAATCTGCTTCATCCGGAGCGTCGATGGGGCGGTATCATGCGCAAGATGGATAATACCAATTTTGAACAGTCGAATATAGAGTATGTTCAATTTTGGTTGATGAATCCGTTCCTTGACCCTGAGAATCCGAATTATGATGGTGGAGACCTCTATTTCAATTTCGGAGAAATCAGCGAGGATATATTGAAGGATGGCTTGAAGTCGTATGAGAATGGTATTCCCAATGACGGTAATAATCAATATTTGCGAAACACGGTTTGGGGCCGTGTGTCGTCGCAGAACTCGTTGACGTATGCATTTGACAATAATACGGGTTCGCGAAAGGCGCAGGATGTTGGTCTTGACGGACTGAGCAACGATGATGAGTTTACATTTGATACCTACCGTGATTATCTGGATGCGTTGAGGTTGAAGCTGTCGCCGGCAACAATCAGTGCCATGCAGGAGGACCAATTTTCGCCGTTCAATGACCCGGCCGGCGATAATTTCCATTTCTATCGCGGATATGACTATGATGAAATGAAGTTGGGAATCCTTGACAGATATAAGCATTATAACGGAACGGAGGGTAACTCTCTGTCGCCGGAGGATGCTCCGGATGCTCTGTATCAGTCGGCACGTGCGCTTCCGGATGTGGAGGATATCAATCAGGATAATACTCTTAACGAATATGAGCGTTATTTCCAGTATCGCGTTTCAATACGCCCGGAGGATTTGGTTGTTGGCAAGAACTATATCACCGACAAGCAGGAGTCGTTGGTGCTTACCCGAGACGGGGAGCAGCAGACGGTTGAGTGGTATCAGTTTAAGATACCTTTGAGCGATTATGAAAAGATAGTTGGCTCAATCAGTGATTTCTCGACAATACGTTTTGCCCGTATCTTTATGACCGGGTTCAAACAGACAACTCACTTGCGTTTTGCAACGCTGGAACTTGTCAGAGGTGAGTGGCGAACGTATGATTTCAATCTTAACAACCGCGGGGATGCACCGGCAGAGGGGCAGCTTGACATATCGGTTGTGAATATAGAGGAGAATGCGGAGCGAGAGCCGGTGAATTATGTTTTGCCTCCCGGTGTAACGCGTATTACCGACCCGGGCCAATCGCAAATCACACAGCTAAACGAGCAGTCGATGTCGATGAAGGTTATAGGGCTTCAGGCGGGTGATGCTCGCGGTGTGTATCGCAATACACAACTTGACTTGCGTAACTATAAGCGCATGCAGATGTGGGTTCACGCGGAGGCGCTTATTGATGACGTAACAAATCTGCATAACGGAGAGTTGTCGGTGTTTGTTCGTCTTGGAAGCGATGTCAAGAGCAATTATTATGAATATGAGGTGCCATTGACGCTGACAGCGCCTCGAAATCCGAAATATAATAATGACAATACGGGCGATAGATTCTTGGTGTGGCCCGAAAGCAACTATCTGAATTTCAATCTTCAAAATTTAGTAGCGGTTAAAAACGCTCGAAACTTGGCTAAACGGCAGGGAGAGTCGGGTGTAGGTTTCGGAGTGTTGTTCTCGCAGCGAGACCCTGACAATGAACGTAACCGCATCAGTGTGATTGGTAATCCGTCGTTGAGCGACGTACGCGTGTTGCTTGTTGGTGTGCGCAATAATTCATCGACAACAAAAGATGGCGTTGTGTGGCTCAATGAGATGAAGGTTACCGACTTTAACAGCGAAGGGGGCTGGGCGGCCAAGGCAAACCTGAACGTGGGGTTGAGTGACATTGCAACGGTTAATGTCGGCGCGCATGTTGAGACGGCCGGATTTGGCGGTGTTGACCAGGCTCTGAATGACCGTCGACTGGATGATTACAGGCAGTTGAATTTTGCAATACAGGGGGATGCGGGTAGATTTTTGCCGGCAGCGGCCAAATTGCGGGCTCCTATTTTCTATTCAACGTCTCAGGAGGTTACGTCGCCGAAATATAACCCGCTGGACCAGGATGTACAGCTGAAAGATGCGCTGGACCAGGTGTCGACCAAGCAGGAGAAAGATTCGATTAATGCATTTGCAGTGCAGCAGACTAAGATTGAGAATTTCTCAATTTCGGGTCTTAATTTTGATGTCAGGTCAAAGAGACCTATGCCATGGGACCCGGCAAACTTTACTATTAATTTTTCATATAACAAGCAGCACAAGACTGACCCGACAACGGAGTTTGAGAATACTAATGACTATCGCGGTTCGTTCCAGTATTCGTACTCTCCGATGTTCAAGAAGTTGAAACCGTTCTCGTTTATTAAGTCGAAAAGCAAGCATCTGAAGTTTTTCAAGGACTGGGAGTTTAACTATCTGCCTAACACAATCTCGTTCCTGACAACGATGTCGCGATACTATTATGAGCAGCAAACGCGCAGCGAGACTGATGTTATGTTCCAAATGCCGGTTTCGGTCAGCAAAAATTTCTTGTGGGACCGTCAATTGGCTATAACATGGAATTTTACGAAGTCGCTTTCGGTAACGTTTAACTCAAACACGTCGGCGCGAATTGAGGAGCCGATAGGGCAGGTAAACCGCCGTCTGTTCCCCGACCGGTACAGGGAGTGGAAAGATACCGTAATGCAGAGTATAAGGTCGATGGGTACGCCTTGGAGCTACAATCAGTCGTTTGTGGCCTCGTACAAGGCTCCGTTCTCACAAATTCCGGTTCTTGACTGGCTGACCGGAAACGTTAGCTATAACGCGACGTATAGATGGGACCGCGGGGCGACGATTGACGGTCTTTCGTTGGGTAACACGGTTGCATCGCAAGCGTCGTGGAATGCCGACGGTCGCGTTAACTTTGAATCGCTATTCAACAAATGGGAGTATGCCAAGGAGGTTAACAAGCGATTTGCCAACACTCGCAGCGTTGCCAGCTCAAAGAAAAAGGCGAAGCAGTTTGAGCGCACTTATCAGCTTAACAATGACAGTACGCTGACGATAAAACATAATCTGCGAACAAAGAAAATCAAGGTTACGGCAGTTACGGTTGATGGAGAAAAGCCCTATCCGGTCAGGACTCGTATAGTTGACAACAATAATGTTGAGATTCTGACGCGCGACTCGGTGAACCTTAAGTTTACGATTGTTGAGAAGCTAAAGGATGACCGCAACTTTATAGCGGAGGTGGCGCAGTATGCCACTCGCTTGCTGATGACGCCGCGAAATGCATCGGTAAGATTCCGCAATACTCATTCGCTCTCGCTGCCGCTATTCAGGCCTGATATAGGTAATGTGTTCGGTCAAAGCTTGTCGAATGGTCCAATGTCGCCCGGACTTGATTTTGCATTTGGTTTCATTGATGAAAATTATGTTGAAAGGGCGCGTTCGCGCGGATGGCTCATTACGGATGACGGTCAGACGTCGCCATCTATCTGGACTCAGACCGAGGAGCTTAATTTTGAGTTGAACTTAGAGCCGTTCAAGGGTTTTAAGATTCAATTAACGTCGAACCGCACTGATAATCGCTCGCAGCAGACTCAATTTATGTATCCAAACTCGCCGGTGTCATTGTCGGGTAGCTACACGAAGACGCATGTTGCGATAGCGACGGCGCTGCGTGGGTCGAATGCCGAATCGGGGTATAACTCGGATGCGTTCAATCGTTTTATTGATTATATACCGGTCATAGCTGAGCGGTTTGAGTCGCAATACAGGGGGGTGAGGTACCCTGTATCGGGATTTATGGATGGCAATATCAATGCGGGTCAGGTGTTTAATCCGGAGGTTGGAACTGTGTCGACAACGGGTAGCGATGTGTTGATACCGGCGTTTATAGCTGCGTATACGGGAACGAGTGTGGAGAAGCAGTATCTGTCGCCATTCCCGGCACTTGCCGAGATGTTGCCAAACTGGCGAATAACATATGACGGATTTGTTAACCTTGGCAATATGCGCAAGTGGTTTAAGACGTTTACGCTGACGCATGCCTATCAGTGTACCTATTCGGTTGGGTCTTATTCGTCTTATCTTAACTGGATATCGGCCGACGGCAGCAATATCGGATTTGCGCTCGACGAACTCTCGGGTAATCCCATACCATCGTCGCCATACAATATCTCGTCGGTTGCGATAACCGAAAAGTTTGCTCCGCTAATAGGGGTGAATGTCACGCTCAAGAATGAAATGAGTATCAATGCCGAGTATAGGGATTCGAGGACTCTTACGCTTAACACGTCGGCGGGCCAGGTTGTTGAGGCGACTTCGCGCAGCCTTACTGCCGGCATGGGGTATAAGATTGTAGGGTTTAACACTGTTCTAAAGATGAAGGGGTCGGGCCAGGGAGTGTCAAACGACCTTTCGTTGAATGCCGATTTTTCATACCAGCAGTCGCAGGGCCTGATAAGGCGTCTTGATACCAACTCGGCGCAGGCTACAAATGGAACTCGCTCGGTGACTATTAATTTCACGGCCAATTATATTATGAGCCGTCGTCTGACTCTTGCGTTTTTCTTTGACCACCAGATAAATACGCCATTGGTTAGTTCTTCGGCATATCCAACTACCAATACGTCGGTTGGTTTCAATATCAATCTTTCGTTGGCTCGATAAGGAATTTGCCATATAATTGCTGTTTAATTTGATAAAAACTTTTGCATTGACTTTGTTAAATCAAGAATATTGATTAATTTTGACGTGATTACCTTTTTGAGTATATAATTAACCTAAACATAATAAAATGGAAAACAAAGAATTGATAGAGCAGGTAAGAGCGAAAGCTCAGGTGTGGCTCGGGGATGCGTATGACTCGGAGACTCAAGCTGAAGTGAGGAGAATGATGGAAGCTGAAGATGCAACCGAGTTGATAGAATCGTTCTATAAGGATTTGGAATTCGGTACCGGAGGTCTTCGTGGCATTATGGGCGCCGGGTCAAACCGCATGAATATCTACACGGTTGGTGCGGCAACTCAGGGTCTTGCCAATTATCTGAAGAAGAATTTTGCAAATCTTGACGAGATAAAGGTTGTAGTTGGTCACGATGTTAGAAACAACAGCCGTAAATTTGCAGAGGTTGTGGCTGACATATTCTCGGCTAACGGAATCAAGGTTTATCTTTTTGACAGTTTCCGCCCAACACCCGAACTTTCGTTTGCAATTCGCCATTTAGGCTGTCAAAGCGGTGTTAACATCACGGCATCACACAATCCGAAAGAATACAATGGCTATAAGGCTTACTGGGAAGATGGCGCCCAGGTGCTGTTCCCCCACGATAAGGGTATCATAGACAGCGTAAACGCGATATCGGGAGCAGATGAAATTAAGTTCCAAGGTGATAAGTCTAAGATTCAAATCATAGGGGAGGATATCGACAAGATATATCTTGACAAGATTAAGGAACTGTCGCTTAGCCCCGATTCGATTAAGCGTCACAGTGACCTCAAGATTGTTTACACTCCGATTCATGGAACTGGTGTAAAGCTTATCCCTGATTCACTTAAGAATTTTGGCTTTACAAATATTATTCATGTGCCTGAACAGGATATTCCCGACGGTAATTTCTCAACGGTTGTATCGCCCAATCCGGAGGTTCCCTCGGCAATGGCGATGGCGATAGCGAAGGCAAAGGAAGTGGGTGCAGACTTGATTATGGCCTCGGACCCGGATGCTGACCGCGTTGGGTGTGTAATCCGCGATTCGTCGGGCGAATATGTGTTGCTCAACGGAAACCAGATTGTGATGATATTGGTTAACTATATCATTACCCGCAACAATGAACTTGGGTTACTTAAGGGTAACGAATATGTTGTAAAGACGATTGTGACTACCGAGGCAATAAAGGCAATTGCCGATGCTCAGGGTGTGAAGATGTATGACTGCTACACCGGATTCAAGTGGATTGCCGATGTGATGCGCAAGAATGAGAATACAATGCGTTATCTTGGCGGTGGCGAGGAGAGCTATGGATTCTTGGGCGAAACGTTTGTGAGAGACAAGGATGCGGTTTCGGCGGTTTCTTTGCTTGCCGAAGCATGTGCATGGGCAAAGGATAAAGGCCAGGATTTCCTTGCTATGGTGCAGGATATTTATATCAAGTATGGATTCAGCCATGAGGAGGGAGTGTCGGTTGTACGTCCCGGAAAGACCGGTGCCGAGGAGATTCAGGAAATGATGGTTAATTTCCGCAATAATCCTCCAAAAGAATTGGGTGGCAGTGAGATTGTCATTATCAAGGATTATGAGGCGTTGACCGAGACTAACGTTAAGACAGGCGCCGTGACTAAACTGGATATGCCGGCAACGAGCAATGTATTGCAGTATTTCACAGTAGACGGCTACAAGGTTTCTATCCGCCCGTCGGGTACAGAGCCCAAAATCAAATTCTATATGGAGGTTAAGGGCAAGATGGAGACAGCGGCCGATTATGATAAGGTAAATGCCCAGGCAGTCAAGGATATAGAGGCTGTAAAGAAGTCGCTTGGCATAGCATAAGGGAATAAAACAATAGTGGTTTAAGCGGGGCATGCCAATCAGGGTTGTATGTCCCGCTTATTTTGTGCAAAAAATGTGTTGGAGCTATTGTATAGTAGCTGAAAATTTAGTAACTTTGCGCGATTAAATCTCTATATAGCAAATGAGACAATTAAAGATTACCAAATCAATCACCAATCGAGAGAGTGCATCGCTTGATAAGTATCTTCAGGAAATAGGCCGGGAAGAGCTAATTTCGGTAGAGGAGGAGGTAGAGCTTGCACAACGTATTCGCCAGGGCGATCAGGCGGCTTTGGATAAGTTGACGCGCGCTAATCTACGATTTGTGGTTTCGGTTGCGAAGCAGTATCAGAACCAAGGCTTAAGTCTTCCCGATTTGATAAATGAGGGGAATTTGGGTCTGATTAAGGCTGCGCAGAAGTTTGACGAGACCCGAGGCTTTAAATTTATTTCATACGCCGTTTGGTGGATTCGTCAGTCGATACTCCAGGCCCTTGCCGAGCAGTCGCGTATAGTCAGACTGCCGCTGAATCAGGTTGGTTCGCTAAATAAAATAAGCAAAGCATTATCCAAGTTTGAACAGGAGCATGAGCGCCGCCCCTCGCCTGAGGAGCTTGCCGAGCGTCTTGATGTTCCGGTGGATAAGATTGCCGATACGCTTAAGGTTTCGGGTCGACACATATCGGTTGATGCGCCATTTGTAGAGGGAGAGGATAACAGTCTGCTCGATGTTTTAACAAATGATGACAGCCCGATGGCCGACTCTACGTTGAGCCAGGAGTCACTGTCGAAGGAGGTTGACCGAGCATTGCGCCAATTGCAGGAACGCGAGCGTGAAATCCTGAAGATGTTTTTTGGCATAGGTTGTCAGGAAATGACACTTGAGGAGATTGGGGCGAAATTTGACCTGACTCGTGAGCGCGTTCGCCAGATTAAGGAGAAAGCAATACGCCGCTTAAAGGGTTCTAAAAGTCGTCTTTTAAAGCCTTATTTGGGACAGTAGCGACGGCATGATGTAGATAAAGGTATTGATAAATACATTTTAAAGCAACTTAGCAAGCCGACGCAATTGCATCGGCTTGTTGATTGATAGATAGTTAAGAAAAAATCTGTTCATGGATTCTTCCCCAATAATAGAATATAAGAAGGTTGAGCTGAGCCGTCAGGAACATGTTGTTCTCAGAAATGTGAATCTGCGTATTAATGATGGCGAAATGGTTTACCTGATAGGGCGAGTGGGTAGCGGTAAAAGCACGTTGCTCAAATCGATGTATGCCGAGGTGCCGGTGAAAGCGGGTTCGGCAATAGTTCTCGGGCGCGACATGTCGTTACTAAAAAGGAGCGAGGTGCCATATTTGCGCCGCGAGATAGGTATTGTTTTTCAGGATTTCAGGCTGTTGACCGACCGCACGATTCAAGCAAATCTGGAGTTTGTGCTTCGGGCCACCGGCTGGGATGACAAGCAGCAGATAGGGGAGCGCATAGAACAGGTGTTGAAAGAGGTTGGGATGCTTAACAAGAGTTATAAAATGCCCCACGAACTGTCGGGTGGCGAGCAGCAGCGTATGGTTATAGCCAGAGCGTTGTTGAATCATCCTAAACTGATTTTGGCCGATGAACCAACGGGAAACCTGGACCCTGAAACCGGCGAACAGATTGTGGCGCTGTTGCAACGTATTTCGGATAAAGGAGTGGCAGTGGTTATGGGGACTCATAATTTGCAGTTGGTGGAGATGTTTCCGGCGCGTGTGCTGAGAATAGATAACAAGCAGCTGATAGAGGAGGCTATTTAGATTTTGATATACAGATATGAAGGTATTGAAGTTTGGCGGTACGTCGGTTGGAACGGCAGAACGTATCAAGAAGGTGGCATCGCTAATAATGGGGCGAGGCTGCAATCTTGTAGTGCTGTCGGCAATGTCGGGGACAACAAATACGCTTGTCAGTGTGAGCGGATGTCTTTATGGCAATGACAGCCGAAGCGCAAATGACATTATAGACGGTTTGCGTAGAAAATATGCAGCAATAATAGATGAACTTTATGCAACGGATGAATCCAAGCATAAAGCAGTAGGTGCAATAGAGGATTGTTTTGCCACAATAACGGCCCACTTTAACACTCCCTTGGATGAACGGGGGGAGAAGCGCATTTTGGCGCAGGGCGAGCTGATGTCGACGGCGCTGATGTATTATTATCTGAGGGAATCGGGGTGTAATGTAGCTATGATTCCGGCCCTGGAATATATGCGTGTTGATGCAAACGAGGAGCCCGATACTCTCTATATAAAAAGCAATCTAACGAGGCTTATTGACGAAAACAAGGGTGCGGACCTTTATTTGACCCAAGGATACATTTGTCTGAATGCCCGAGGCGAGGTGGATAATCTGCGCCGAGGAGGGAGTGACTATACTGCGTCGTTGGCCGGATGTGCCATAAATGCCGAAGAGGTTGAAATCTGGACCGATATTGACGGAATGCATAATAATGACCCTCGATTTGTTCCCAATACCAGGCCGGTTAATGAATTGCACTTTGATGAGGCGGCCGAGCTTGCCTATTTCGGTGCCAAAATATTGCATCCAACCTGTATCCTGCCGGCTCGGGAGAATAATCTTCCGGTAAGACTACTAAATACGATGCAGCCCGAGGCCAAAGGAACACTTATATATAATACGCCTAAAACCCATACTATAAAGGCTGTTGCGGCAAAAGACAATATTACGGCTATAAAGATAAAAAGCGGAAGAATGTTGCTGGCCCACGGTTTTATGAGAAAAGTGTTTGAGATATTTGATAATTACCGAACGTCGGTAGATATGGTTGCCACATCGGAAGTTGGCGTGTCGGTAACGGTTGATAATCATAGGTATCTTGAGAATATAGTCGACGATTTGAGTAAACTTGGGGATGTGACGGTGGACCGCGATATGGTTATTATCTGTGTTGTAGGTGACCTCGAGTGGCAGAATTGTGGATTTGAGTCGCGAGCTCTTGATGCTTTGCGCGATGTCCCGGTGAGGATGATTAGCTATGGCGGTAGTAATTTTAATATATCTTTTTTGGTAAAGAAGGAAGATAAAGTCAGAGCTTTAAATCAACTGAGCCGACACTTATTTGGGTAGTATAACTAATTAATAAAAAATATATTTTAGATGACACAGTTTCCACTTGAACGATTTAAGGGCCTTGACACGCCGTTCTATTATTATGATATGGATTTGCTGAAAGCCACGCTTAGGGCTGTGTGTGACGCGACAAGCGGAGACGGCCGCTTTAAGGTTCATTATGCGGTCAAGGCAAATGCCAACTATGAGATTTTGAAAGCGATAGCCGAAGCCGGGTTTGGAGCCGACTGCGTCAGTGGTGGGGAAATACAATTGGCATTGGCCGCCGGTTTTAAGGCCGAGGATATAATGTTTGCCGGAGTTGGAAAGACCGATGTCGAGATTGAAATGGGCCTGAATGCCGGAATAGGAATGTTTAATGTGGAAAGCGAACCGGAACTGGAAGTGATAATGCAGATTTCGGAGCGGTTGGGCAAAGTTGCAACGGTTGCTCTAAGGGTTAATCCCGATATCGACGCTCATACACATCACTATATAACAACCGGCCTTGACGAGAATAAATTTGGTATTGACCATAGATTATTGGCGCCGATTGTAAACCGCGCCGTTGAGTCGCCATGGATTGACCTGGCTGGATTGCATTTTCATATCGGGTCTCAGATAACAATAGGGGAGCCGTTTGTGCTGTTGTGTTATCGTGTTAACAGCATGGTTAAAGAGTATGCCAAGCGGGGTATAAATTTCCGCTCAATAAATGTTGGCGGCGGTTTGGGCGTGGATTATGAAAATCCGGATGCAAATCCGATTCCTGATTTCGGTGAATATTTTGATTTGTTTAAGAATTATTTGAAACTATCACAAAATCAGACAATTCATTTTGAGTTGGGGCGTTCGATTGTGGCCGAATGTGGTTCATTGATTAGCCGAGTGCTGTATGTAAAGGAGGGAGTGAACAAAAAATTTGCCATTATCGATGCCGGGTTTAATGACTTGATACGCCCGGCTTTCTATCAGGCGCAGCATCTGATACAAAATCTGTCAAGCTACGGGCCAACGCGTGAATATGAGATAGTAGGGCCGATTTGCGAAACTTCGGATAGTTTTGGCTGTAATATCCCGATAGCAGAGGCTCGTCGTGGCGACCTGCTGGCTATTCGCAGCGCCGGAGCATACGGGCAAACGATGTCGATGACCTACAATGGTCGCCCACTTGCCGGAGCTTACTATTCGGATAGCGCTAATTAAAATTTATTTATCGGTACGAGGTACAAATGCCTCGAAACTGTTGTCGTCGTAATACACTATAATGTTTACGATGCGCTTTTTGTTGCTTGTTTCGTTGGCCAGGTTTCTGACGGCTTCGAGGGCTACTTTGGTTGTCCCCTCGTTGCCTGTTCCTGTTTCGTTCTCTTCGGAAGATTGAACGAAATCTTTGGGGAACTGGATTGTGGTTGGAGAATCGGATGATGTATCGGGATTTTCAATCTCCTCGGTGTTAAACATGTCGTCAAACAAAATATTCTCCATTTGATTTTTGGCAAAAAATCCGGGCTCTTCATCTTTGGAGGATGAAACAGTGTTGTCGGAAGATGAACGAGCGTTGCCTGATGTGAGCATATCCCCTTCGCCAAACATTAGCCACATTACAGAGATAGAGGGGTAGGCATCATGAATTTTGCCAATGACTTCATCGCTTACTTTTTTGTTGCGCCCGTTGAGTAGCTGTGAAAGCGTCGGGCGTGGTATGCGACAATTGTCGGCAAACTGTGTAATCGGAATCTGTTTGAGTTCAAGAAACTGCTTTAAGCGGCTAACAAAATCCATTTTGTGTTTGTAAATAGGTGTTTGACAATTTAACGGTGCAAATGTAATTCCAAATTTTCAATTTTGCAAATTTTATAATATGGAATTTCGTTTTGCAGTTGCAAATTGTGGCCTAATTTTACGTTTGTAACCTCAATCTGTGACTATGTGTAAATGCAAAGTAGAGCGGAGAAGTGAAATGTGAACAGGGCTGGATTTATCCTTGAAATATGCTTTAATTATCCGATATAATATGTTGATTTATAAATAAATACACTACAATAGTGTGTTTATTTAACATTTGGATTGAAAAGAGGGTGGTGATGTTGAATAAGAACTTTAACTTTGTTGTGCTATATATTTGAATTACTGTGTGTTATAGTGCATTTGTGGCAAATGTTAAATAGCGGTGTTTGTTAGAAATGCAGGCCTGTTTACGTTTGCGTTGAGTTGAACAGAGATAAACGAACGGCAGTTCATAGAGTCGAATTGGATAATTGCAGATGTAAATGCAAATAATTGGAGCTAAATTTACAAAATCACACAGATTGCTGCGGTGAAAATAGAGTAAATCAGCTGTTTCAGTATGTAAATTTCCGCTATTTAATACTCATTCATTTTGTAAACACTCTAATAACTAAAATTGTTTACCCGGATTTTCTAAATATTCAGAAACTTAAATATCAGAAATGCATTCCCCGTCGGTCGATAATGCATGTAACCGATTAAATTATTAATTTTGTAACGGATTAAGAAAAAGATAAAGATGAATGCTAAAAAACGTTGTGGAGCGCTTTTTGACCTCGATGGAGTGCTGATTGATACGGAAAGTACCTATTCGCTGTTTTGGAGCAGTATTGACGAAATGTATCCAACCGGTATTGAGGATTTTGCCGCGGCAATAAAAGGAACTACGCTGACCGAAATACTCGGTCACTTCCCTACCGATGATATACGTGCCGATGTCAAACGGCGTATTCACGATTTTGAGGCAACGATGGTTTATGACATAATGCCGGGCGTAATGGAGTTACTGCAGTCGTTGAGAGAAGAGGGATTTCCCATAGCGATATACACGAGCAGTGACAATGTAAAGATGGCCCACTTGAGGGCACAGCATCCGCAGTTGCTCGATGCCGTTGATGTTATAATTACCGGAAGTGATGTGTCAAACTCTAAACCCCATCCGGAAGGGTATATAAATGCAGCCAAGGCTCTCGGTTGCCGGCCGGAGGATTGTTTTGTATTCGAGGACTCGATTCAAGGGCTTGAGGCTGGGCGCTGCTCAGGGGCGACTGTTATTGGTCTTGCAACGACGCTGCCGGCAGAGCGGTTGCATGGAAAAGCCCGTGTAATCCTTGACGGACTAACGGGCTTCACTGCAAAAAATCTTCTTGAACTTGTCAGCACGCTTTGAAACTCATGTCAAGACCTTTGACAGAGTGGGTCAGCGCTCCGACCGATATGTAGTCAACTCCGGCCTCTCCGTAAGCTCGAAGTGTGTCAAGCGTAATGCCTCCCGATGACTCGATTTCCACGCGGCCATTAATGTGTGCAACAGCTTCACGAGTTTGCTCCGGAGTAAAATTGTCAAGCATAATACGGTCAACTCCGGCGGCGAGAGCCTGGTCAATTTCGGCTGTATTTCTTACCTCTACTTCGATTTTCAAGTCTTTACCATTCTCGGCGAGATATTTTTTGGTTGCGCTGACGGCTTGCGGAATGCCACCGGCAAAGTCGATGTGATTGTCTTTAATCAGAATCATGTCAAATAGCCCTATGCGATGGTTGCAGCCTCCACCAATCTTTACGGCTTCTTTTTCGAGCAGGCGCAGCCCCGGCGTTGTTTTACGGGTATCCAGCACCTTTGCTTTTAAGCCTTCGAGCTGTTGCTGATATTTGGCGGTGATGGTGGCGATACCGCTCATTCGCTGCATTATGTTAAGCATTGTGCGTTCCGTCTGCAACAACGAGCGCACCGAGCCTTCTACAACAAATGCCACGTCTCCCGGTTTTACGTGGGCTCCATCGTTTATGTATACGGTCATTTTCAATGACGGGTCAAATTTATGAAACACACGACGAGCAACTTCTACTCCGGCAAGAATACCTTCCTCCTTGATAATCAGTCGCTGGCGCCCCATTTCGGTTGCCGGAATTGTACTGAGGGTGGTATGGTCTCCGTCGCCAATATCCTCGGCAAATGCAAGTGTCAACAGGTCGTCAATCAATTGTTCGTTTGATTTCATTGCGATATAGGATATAAATTGATACTTTTGCACAAAGTTAGCAACATTAGTTAAACCTGACAAATGAAAATAGTCATAGTTGCCATAGGAAAAACAACTACCAAGTACATAGCACAAGGAATTGACCATTATCTTGACCGTCTGAAACACTATATACCGGTTGAGCCGATAGTATTGCCTGATATAAAATCAACGCGCTCTTTGACTGCTGATAAGCAGAAAAGCATGGAGGGAGAGCAGATACTTTCTTTGCTTCGCAGCGGAGACCAATTGATTTTGCTTGATGAGCGCGGTAAACAGCCGTCGTCGAGAGAGTTTGCTAAAAATATTGAGCAGCTGATGAATCAGGGATTAAAACGCGTTGTATTTGCCATCGGCGGGCCATACGGATTCAGCGAAGAGGTATATCGGCGTGCCGATGCAATGTTGTCACTTTCGCGAATGACGCTCACCCACGAGATGGTCAGGCTATTTTTTGTTGAGCAGATTTATCGTGCTATGACAATACTTCGCGGCGAGCCATACCATCACGATTGATACTTATCTGATTAAATCCACAATAATTGAATCGCTGATAAGGAAATATCTCTCAGGTATATATATCCGGTTGTCTGTTGACTTGCAGAGTGTCCCGTTGTTAAAATGAGGTTTGGCATCACGCAATATTCGGTTGACATCGGCCTGTGGAAGACGGTCAAGCCGAAGTCCTCGCGCTGTTCTCATCGCTGTTATTATAATGTCGTTAATCGAATCATCTTCATTGGGAGGTTCAACGACATTGAAACCGGTGCCCATACACTCAAGATATTGTTTTAGTGAGGATGGATTGTAGGAACGAGTGGTTCCGTTATAGCTGTGGGCTCCGGGACCGAGACCAAGATAGACAGTTCCGTTCCAGTAAGAGGAGTTGTGACGGGAATGAAATCCGGGTTTAGAATAGTTGGAAATCTCGTAATGCTCATATCCACATTGGGCGGTGCGTTCCGTAAGATACTCATACATTGAGGTAATAAGTTCTTCGGTTGCTTCTTCAATTTTGCCACGGTTGCGCATTGCAGTAAGACGTGTTCGAGGTTCGTAAGATAGTAGATAGGCCGATAGGTGGGGGAGTCCCATTTCAACAAATCGGTCAACCGAATATTGCCAGCCGGTTAAAGTATCACCCGGAAGACCGAAAATCAGGTCTCCGGAAATATTCGTAATTCCAGCCTGACGTATGCGGTTAACGGCAACATTAATGTCACTGTCAGAGTGTCGCCGGCCTATAAACTTCAACACGGTATTATTGAATGATTGTATCCCCATGGAGAGACGGTTAACACCGTGATTAACCAAAATCTCTAACAAGGTATCATTAATATCTTCCGGATTTACTTCGATGGTAATCTCTTCGATAGACGGATTACAGAAATAATCAAGAAGACGGGTTAATTCCGCTTGGGGAAGTGTTGACGGCGTTCCGCCTCCTATGTATAATGTCTTGACCTTATCGGGCTGATATTCAGCTTTTCGCGACTCATATTCGCCGATGATTGAGTCAACAAAATCTGAATATATACTTTGGTTGCGCCCTGACGGAACAGAGTAGAAATCACAGTAGATGCACTTTGACCTGCAAAACGGAATATGTATATATATGCCCGACATGATAACGGCTCCTTACTCCTTGTTACAGATGCCTTTGAACTGGCAGAATGTGCATGCGTGAGAATCGATGGCCTGGTTGAACGGTACCTTGGGGTCAAATATTTCTGCTACTTTTTCATTGAAGATTCTGACAAAGTCATCGTGGTAGATACTGTAATCGGTCACTTCCTGTTTATCTATTGTCAATGGCGGCAGTCCCTTGGTTTTGATGGTTCTTAAGGCATATATATAGGGCTGAATAGGCTTTGTCGGCTTGTTAAAGTTGGAGTATGCATAGCAATAAAACATTAACTGGAGGAATGCTTTAGGTCGATATTCGCTGGGTGGTACCGGAGCGGTAAACAACGACTCCAAGCTGCGAGCGTCAAGTTTATCCGAGCCGGTTTTATAGTCAACCATTCTTAGTCTTCCGCCATCCGGATTATCGGTATTTATAATGTCAACGCGGTCAATAAACTGTCGGATATTTACTTTCAGATTCTCATTAACAGTCATTTGCGTTTTTATCTCATGCTCGGCTGCAATGAATCTGAAAGGACAGAATCGTCGCTCCTCATTAAGCATTGCGGTGATAAACAATTTTATAGCGCGGCCAATCAGCAAATTTTCTCCGTCAAGCTTAGTTTCCAGCTTGGCATCCTTGTATTTAAGATAATTTTTGTTGATTGACCGAGTTATAAGTCGGTCAATTATTACTTTTGAGCTTAGAAGCCTGTCAATCTCTTTTTCAGTAACTTCAATACCCTCGGCCGGCATTGGCTCGTCAGGCCCAAGAAGCGATTTATACAGATTCTCGGCAACCTCGTGAACAACGGTTCCATAGGTCGACGAGTCCATATAGTCAATAGGAACGTCGGCTTCGCGATAACCCTCTACGTATTTAAGATAGAAACTGAGGCCGCAATTGATATATTCATTAATTGACGAGGCCGAGAGATTCATGCCTGAATCTTTAACGGTGAAGAGTTTCAGTTTATTCAGAATCTCGTTGGTCTTATTGATAGATATAGTGGGCTGATTAAATGATATCTGAGGATAATTGGCAATAATATGTTTTATTTTACCGGTATTGTGAAGATAGAGTAATTGGGTCAGATAGCGCGACATTTCAGAGCTTTTGCCTCCTATCGTGCGTGCGTCATATATCAGTGTCACCCGTTTGCTTCGGGAAATTAGACGGTAGAATGTGTAAGCATACATCGACTCCTGAAACTCGCTTGTCGACAATCCATAGGCACCTCGCAGCGATTCGGGTATAAAAGAGCGGGAGAAATGTTTGCGTGGGAAGATACGCTCATTCATCGACAGTATAATCAGATTGTCAAAATTAAGGGCTCTCGTCTCCAAAACTCCCATTATCTGTAACCCCTTCAATGGCTGACCAACAAATGAAACGGTTTCGGTTGATACGGCACGCTCCAGCAGGTGAAAAAATGTGTTGTCGGTCATCGTTATGTCATGCTCCTTGATTGAAGTGCCAAGTTCCGATAAAGCATTACTATAAGCATCAAGAAACATTGTCTCAACCGAACGGTCGCTATCAGGCAACTTATTTCTTAAGAACTTAACAAGATTTGTAGTATAGGAATATACCTGTTCAAAATTCTTGTCATCCTCCACTACTGTGAAAACCGGTTCCAAAGATGGCGTCAATTCTATTAATTCAGAAGCCTGGATAGTAAAAAGTCGGTTCTGATTTAGATGGTAGATTGCTCTTGTCGACTCGGTCGGCGCGATTGACCTGACTAACGGGCTTGACAACACATGCATGATGTCGTCATAAAAATAGCACAACTGTCCGCGGACAAATCTTGACCGCAGATGAAGCGATACGATGTTGTGCATCAATGAGGCTATAGGCGTGTGTCGCATTGGGTACCCCATCGTTATATTCACATTTTTCACATCCTTGGGGAGGGAGTGTATCATTGGAATAAAAAGATGTTCGTCGGGCAACACTACGGCAGTATCAATCGCATTATCTTTATCTGAAATAATACCATCTTGAGAAAACCATTCGGCCAGTTTTGTTCCGGCATATTTAACCTGACCAACCTTGGATGCAACTCCTACAATCTCTATCTCCGGGAAACCGGTAATCTCCTCTCCGTCAAAATCATATCTTGATGGAAAACGTTTAACATTGCGGGCCATATACCGTGATGCGTGATTCTCCTTTATCTTGAATGCCGGTGAATTGTAGTCCCAATAGAAGTCGGCAACACCAAGGTCCTTCAATCTCTTGAAAATAGCAATTTCAGCTATTGTCAAGACGTTAAACCCTACAAATATATATCGTTTATATGGTAGAAAATCTGCCGAATTTTGAGATAATTTTTCTACCGCATTGCGATACATTTGCCCGCGGGTTGTCAATGATTTTTGCCCAAGAGCCTCAATAAAATCACAATATAGCGGATAGAGTATTTCCCATAGTTTTAGAAACTGCCCTCCGGTTTTAAGTTCTCCGTCATCATTTATATGATTCCAGAACGTTTCAGAGTTGTATCCGTGTGGTTCCTCTCCCCAGTACTCTTTTATAATTTCAAGTTGCTGGGGCGTCAGATAGTTGGATTTAATCTCCTTAAGACGTTTAACATTGCTGAACAAGTTCCGCGTATCGGCGAGATAACTGTCAACGTCATTAAAATCGTTTACCAACATTTCTCCCCAAAACAGAAACTTGTCAAAATCTACAATATCCTGTGAATGATGGCGATAGCAATTATAGAGAGTGAATATCTGTTCATATCTGGAAGCCACAAGACGGTCTGAGAAACCTTCTACAAAGTCACTCATCGAAATCACGGCCGGCATTATAAACAGCTGCCCCATGGACAATTCCAAATAGTTGGTGAAGAATGTACCGCTTCGTTTATTTGGAAAGACAAAACAATAGTCGTGTAGGCTATCGCTCTCATATTTCGAATATGTATCGGCAACTAATTTCAGGAAATGATTCATAGGGGAAGGGCGTATTTATCGTTTTAATAGGAAAATAATTCTGATGGCTATGTCAAAATTGACAATTTTGCCATTGGCGTTACCCATAATATCGGTAATAGCTGAGTCCATTGCCAGGCAGATATCTTGTGCATTTCGCTCGTGAATAAAGCGGGCAAACCGGCTGCTGAACTCACTTTCGGCTCTGTTCATATAAACAATCTCTGCATTGCCGAAATTATAAATGAAGTTTTCGCGAATCAGGCGCTGGGAATATTCGTAAAACCTAACCTGTTTATCGCGACCCATTGAGTCCAGTTTATTTGCCCACTCTCTGAGCTCTTTAACTTTACGCTGATACGCATTGCGCATCAGCTGTGTAAACAACTCAAGATATTCACTCATGTCGCTGTCAACATTCAATTGCTCGATTGCATTGGTGATACTCCCCTCGGCTACATGGGCTATTGAATGAGCGTCAACCTGATTAACACCCTCATTAGTCGTTAGGTAGGTCGCTACATCGTCATCGCTGAGACGCTTTACCTCGATGCGGCGCATTCGGGAATACACCGTCGGGAGAATCTTTGCCGGCTCGTTTGACGTGAGCAGGAATATCGTATCGGGGAACGGTTCCTCCAGAATCTTCAGTATTTTGTTTGCAGCCTCTTCATTCATCTTCTCCGGCAGCCAAACTATGACTATCTTATATTGGGCCCCGTGGGTTGTATAGCTGAGCATGCGGATAAGCTCGTTGCTTTCGCTCACGTATATAGTGGGATTGGCATTCTTTTTGTCAAAAAATGTTACCCATTGGGGAAACGACATGTACGGATTGACCGTAATAAACTCCAGCCATTCAGATGCATAATCGCTGGATACAGGCGATTTATGAGTGTCATTTTTAACCACCGGATAAACGTAGTGAGTATCTATGTGGTTGAATGATTGATGCTGAACACACGACGGGCACACCCCACACGAATCTCCGTCTGTTCGATTTTCGCAGTGGATATATTGGGCAAAAGCCCTGGCAATCATAAACTTACCGATACCAGAAGGACCCTCCAGCAACAAGGCGTGTGGAATATTGTTGTCGGCAACCAAATTGCGAAGGTGCTTTTTTATGTTGTCATGTCCCGGTATGTCGCTGAATTTCATAGGCTTATATTTATTGCAAAGGTGGAAAATAATAACTATTCAATGCCGAGTTCGGCTCGCAGGTATGGTGCCGACGGAGAGTCGGTCTTGGCTATCTCTTCGGGAGTGCCAACGGCAATTATTCTTCCGCCATCCTTTCCGCCTCCGGGTCCCATATCGATAATTCGGTCGGCACATTTAAGCACATCCAGACTATGCTCGATAATTAAAACGGTATTACCCTTGTCAACAAGACGGTTAAACACCCCAAGCAGCGTCTTAATATCTTCAAAGTGCAGCCCCGTTGTTGGCTCGTCAAGTATAAAAAGAGTTTTGCCGGTATCTCGTTTGGCGAGTTCTGTTGCCAGCTTTACTCGTTGATTCTCTCCTCCCGAAAGAGTGCTCGACGGCTGGCCAAGTTTTATGTAACCCAATCCTACATCTTGAAGCACCTGAATTTTTTTCAGAATCTTTGGTTGATGCTTAAAAAATTCAACTGCCTGATTTATTGTCATATCAAGAATATCGGCAATTGATTTCCCTTTGAAACGAACTTCAAGCGTCTCCCGGTTATATCGCTTTCCGTGACACACCTCGCACGGAACTAACACATCCGGCAAGAAATTCATCTCTATCGTCTTGTAGCCGTTTCCCGAGCATGTTTCACATCGGCCGCCGGTAACATTGAAAGAAAAGCGCCCCGCCTTGTATCCGCGTATCTTTGATTCGGGCAGTCCTACAAACAATCCTCGGATGTCGGTGAAAACTCCCGTGTAGGTGGCAGGATTTGACCGCGGACTGCGACCTAATGGTGATTGGTCTACCGTAACTACCTTATCAATATTCTCAATTCCTATAATTTCACGATAGGGGAGTGGCGCCTGTAGCGAACGATAAAAACGTTGACTTAGTATGGGTTGCAATGTACCATTGATTAGAGATGATTTTCCGCTTCCCGATACGCCTGCTATACACGTCAGAGTACCCAGTTCAAGCGTTAAATCTATGTCCTGTAGATTATGCCCCGATGCGCCAAGCAATTGTAGTACCTTGCCGTTACCCTTGCGTCGGGCGGGAATCTCTATGACGCGTGTCCCATTGAGATATGACGCTGTTAATGTATTGGTTTTCAACATCTCTTTTGCCGGCCCGGCATAAACAACCTCACCGCCTCGCCTCCCGGCTCCGGGACCGATATCAACGATATAATCAGCGTGAAGCATCATATCTTTGTCGTGTTCTACCACGATTATTGTGTTAGATGCATCTCGCAGTCGTTTCAACGAACTTATCAGTCTTGTATTATCTCGCTGATGAAGTCCTATACTCGGTTCGTCAAGAATATAGAGCACGTTGACCAGTTCCGAGCCAAGCTGTGTTGCCAGGCGTATACGTTGGCTTTCTCCTCCCGAAAGCGTCGCCGAGTTGCGGTTCAGCGACAGGTAGCTCAATCCAACATCTACCAGAAATCTCAGTCTCGTGGAAATCTCTTTCAGTATTTCACGTGCTATCACCTTGTCGGTCGCGCTGAGCCGTTCTATTACGGTTGTTGCCCATTCATGCAGTTCACTTATATCAAGGCGGCACAACTGGGCTATATTTCTGTTGTCAATGAAAAAATGAAGTGCCTCGCGGTTTAATCGGTCTCCGTTACATTCAGGGCATACTGCCTGTGAGAAAAATTGTCCGCTCCACTTTTGCGCTGCCGACGACGAGTCTTCCTCCTGTTGCGTAACAATGTATTTTACAACCCCCTCGTAGGTCATAAAATAATTGGAAGTGCTCATCGTCTCATTTTTGACCGTAAGACGCTCAGGAGTACCGTTGAGTATATCATTCATAGCCTCCTCGCCAAGGTCTTTTATCGGAGTTTTTATCGTGTGACCATGCTTTTGACAGATAGCGTCAATCTGCCAGAATATCATTGAATTTCGATATTTACCTAATGGAACAATACCGCCGTCATATATCGACAGTTCAGGCTTGGGGATAATCTTGTCATGGTCTACGATATTGACAACTCCCAGCCCTTTGCATCGGCTGCATGCGCCCTGGGGTGAGTTGAACGAAAAGTTATGTGGAGATGGTTCCCGATAAGAGATACCGGTTTCAGGGTCCATCAGCATTTGCGAATAGTAACCGGCCGTTGAGCTATCCACATCATATATTACAAGCTGCTTATCCCCTTGCCGTAGCGCATCCGATACCGTTTGCTTTAGTCGTTCAATATCTTTGGGCATAACCTTTAGCCGGTCAATCACAAGCTCTATATCGTGGTTCTTGTATCGGTCAAGCTTCATGCCGAACGTAATTTCGCGCAGTTCGCCGTCTACACGCACGTTCAGAAATCCTTTTTTGCGATAATTTTCAAAAAGTTCCTTATAGTGCCCCTTGCGATTCTTTACAAGCGGAGCCAGGATATATATCTTCCTGCCGGTATACTTCTCAAGTATCAGATTGACTATACGTTCCTCGGTATATCTGACCATCGGTTTTCCCGAGACATAGCTAACCGCCTTTCCTACACGTGCATACAAAAGTCGCAGAAAGTCATATATCTCTGTCGTTGTCCCGATTGTACTTCTCGGATTTCGGTTAATAGTCTTCTGTTCTATAGCTATTACAGGGCTTAGACCGGTAATCTTGTCAACGTCAGGTCGCTCCAGATTTCCAAGCATATTGCGGGCGTAACTGGAAAATGTCTCTATATATCGACGTTGACCCTCGGCGTATATGGTGTCAAACGCAAGCGACGACTTTCCGCTGCCACTCAATCCTGTTATAACGGTCAGGGCATTGTGCGGAATCTCAACATCAATCTCTTTCAGATTATTCTCTCTCGCCCCGAGAACAACAAGTGACTCACCCTCGGTGTCTTCGCTATTCATCGCTACCGGGGATATACCTTTATTGACTTCCGAATTAGTCTTCATTTGGTCCAGTTAGGATTGTAAACCCTGGCGTTTTGGCGACTGCGTTTCAATGCATCCTGGCTCGCAGGTAGTTTCACTATATATGTTTTGCCACTCTTATTTGGAAGCTGACGGTCTCTAATCCATGGGTTTAGTTCACGCAGAATCATATAATTGAAACCACGCTCTATTGCCCATTGCTGCCAGTCAGGTACCGGTTTAGAAACCTCAACATCTATTGTTTCAATTGGCTGATACAGCTGCCCCTCTGTCAAATGAAATCCATAGCTTGATGGATTCTCCATTATAATCTTTTGTGCTATCAGTCTGAAGATATAACGATTGGTTTCGTTGACCAGATACAAGTCAAAGGCCGATTTTACGCCCTGCTTGGTGAGTTCCGACGATATACGCCCCATCCCTCCGTTGTAGCTTGCGGCAACGCTCTCCCAGTTGCCATACTTTGAGTAGGCCGCCTTCAAATATTTGCATGCGGCCAAGGTCGCTTTCTCGGTGTGGTAACGCTCGTCAACATATTCATTTACTTCAAGTCCATATTGACGCCCTGTCTCAGGCATAAATTGCCACAGTCCCGCTGCTTTTGCTGCCGAAACAGCCCGGATGTCAAGCGTACTTTCGATGCATGCAAGATATAGAAGGTCCAGCGGCACCCCGTTTTCTTTCAATATCGGTGCCATGACCGGAAACAACCGATTGGCCCGTTTGATTGTCAATAGGGTATTGCCATGTGTATATACCATCGAGGTCAACTCCCGGTCAAGGCGCTCCATCATGTCTACACGGTCAAGGCTTATCTTCTGCCCGGCAAACTCAACCTCCATCGGTATTTCAGGATTGACAACATTTGAATAGCTGTTGCGCGGGCCTGCGGCTGTAATAGGGCTCGTCAGCATCCACGACAATGTGGCGATTATTATTCCTGCATATAATTGTTTCATAATATAATCGTTTAAAACGTTAAAATTCAACCTTATATCGATTGATGAATAATTTATTTGTAATTGATGACATTAATATCTCCGCTTAACTTATATTCCTTTCCATCGGCTCCCATTGCCTTGATTACATAAAAATACACGCCGGCAGGCACAACCTTACCGCCATATTTTCCATCCCATCCCTGCGACGGGTCGGTCAACGAAATCATCTTCACTCCGGCTCGATTGAATATGTGGCATTCAAAACTTACAATAGATTTGTAGCTGACTCGCCACTCGTCATTAACCCCCTCCGAGGCTCCCGGAGAAAACGCATTCGGACAATCAAGCGCACTCTCGCCAATGCTTATCGTGTACACATCCCCATAATATTCGCAGCTACCGCTTGAGTTGGCGCACACAAACCTCACGTACGTGTTGCCCTCCTCTCTGAACGTATAATCTACCTCTTTTTCGCTCATTCTGAGAGTTATCTCCTCAAAATCCTGAGTCTGTGAGAATTGCCATTCCGTAAAAACAGCAGCGTCGGTAACCTCGGCTCGGAATCTTACTTCACATGGCGCCGAGCCTCCCATGGCATCCCCGTTTTCGGCCCGTTTTTCATTCGGAACATCCCTAAGCTCCTCTGTGGCCCGGGTTGTAGCCTCAACGGCCATTGCATTCATTTCGTTGGATGTTATTGAAACCTGTTTACCCCACGCTTTCAAAAAACGGTCCCCGGTAAGGCTGAACGTCGTGTTGCATAGCGGTGACGGAATGTGGATTGACTCTCCCGAAATAGACGACAACAGCTCCGATACCGGTTCCAAACGATAATATTCCGTGTTCTCGTCAAATCGGAGCGTATTGTAGGCAATCTCAATATCGCGACTCAACTCCATTTGGCGGCCGTTTATGCTGTAATAGTAGATATGGCCGGCTGTGCCCGAAAAAAGTAACTGTGCCATTGAGCAATCCGATTCAGGACCTACGGTCAGATTATTGGCCGTCATGTAGTGATTGGCATAATTTACAACCCAAAAATAGTAAAACCTACCGGTATCCTCGATGATATATCCGGCATCCTCTTTTGATGCGTCGATTGTCGATGTCAGCCCGGAGTATGTTACCGATGTTATCGGCTCGGCATATCCGCCACCCATATTCCCGAATTTCGACCATTTCACCGTCGTCGATGATGTTGACGTGTACGACAGTTTTACCCCTTCCGTGTTATACACAACAACAACCTCGTCAAGCCCGGTCGACGCATCCGGTTTTTCGGTTATGACCTTAAACTGGCTTCCATCAACCTTTATGGCACCATGAACAGTCAGAGAAACAGCGATTATCTGAATTATCGAGAGAATATACCTATACATGACAAAAAGTTTAACAGCTTTAAAACGCAAAAATACAAAAAAAAATCAATCAAAAACAAGCCTTGTCCCGGCATAATTTATTCAGATGAATGTGTTGATTTCGCAATTAAATGGGAGAAAAGCGTAATGATAATCCATATTTGTGTATATTTGCACAACAATTTTGAAATCTCCGGACAGATATTAAAGTAATGAATAGATACAGTTCTCTTATATCAAGAGTGTTATCACTCTCTGTTTTGATTGTATTGGGCTCAATATCTGTGGCTTACGCTCAGATGTTTCAGCCTGTGAAGTGGGCCACGTCGGTAAATATGATTGATGACGTTAACGGAGAGGTGGTTATGAAGGCTACAATCAACCGAGGGTGGCATTTGTATTCGGCCGACTTTAGCGCATCAATCGGGCCTACGCCTTTGTCTGTGACGTGGGAAAAACTTGATGGTGTGAAACTTAAAGGTGGATGGAAAGCTAATAAAGCCGCCCACAGAGAATATGATAATATCTTTGATGCCGAGCTAAGCTGGTGGACCGGCGGGGTAGAGCTGTCACAGCCTTTTACTGCCACAAAGGAGAAGTTCTCAATTGACGGCACAATAGTTTTCTCGGCCTGCAATAATGAAAATTGCATTCCTCCCACGCGCGAACCAATCGCTCTTTCGGGAACTGCAATAATTAAGTCTCCGGTAAAGGAGGAAACTCCCGCTGAAAAGGATAAAAATGACAAAAATGACACGCAGGTTGCCGAGGATACATCGGTTGCCGAAAACGATACTGTTGCAGATGTTGTGGCGCTAACGGTAGACACAACGGCAACAAGTCACAACTCGCTATGGAATCCCGTGACATATAGCTCGCAGGGCGAACAGGCCGGCAGCTCTACTTCATCCCTTTGGTGGATATTCATTACCTGCTTTATAGGTGGATTTGTTGCGTTGCTGACTCCTTGTGTATGGCCAATGATTCCGTTAACTGTCAGCTTTTTCCTTAAAAAGGGCCAATCGCGTACCCGCTCGATAATTGATGCTTCGATTTATGGCGTTTCAATTATTGTGATATACTTGGCTTTGGGTTTGATTATTACGGGAATTTTTGGTGCAAGCTCGCTCAATGCATTGTCAACCAGTGCTGTATGTAATATTATTTTCTTCCTGTTACTCGTTGTTTTTGCAATCTCTTTCTTTGGGGCTTTTGATATAAAGCTACCGGAGTCATGGAGTAACAAGATGGACCGAACGGCCGAAAATACTACCGGTATGCTGAGTATTTTCTTTATGGCGTTTACGCTCACTCTCGTGTCATTTTCATGTACAGGTCCGATTATTGGAACTTTGCTTGTAGAGGCGGCGAGTTCGGGTGACAAGCTCGGGCCGGCAATAGGTATGTTTGGTTTTTCGCTGGCGCTCGCAATCCCGTTCTGTCTGTTTGCCATGTTTCCGTCTCTTCTTCAGAGTACGCCAAAATCGGGTGCATGGATGAATACCGTCAAGGTTGTCCTCGGATTTATCGAGTTGGCTCTGTCGTTGAAGTTTTTATCGGTTGCCGATTTGGCCTACGGCTGGCATATACTTGACCGCGAGGTGTTTATCGTATTATGGATAGCCATATTCCTCCTGTTGGCGCTGTATCTGCTTGGCAAGTTTAATTTTAAACACTATGGCAAGGCTGATAGCAGTATTGGAACATTACGATTCTTTTTGGCTCTTATATCGCTGTCGTTCAGCCTGTATCTCCTTCCGGGTCTTTGGGGCGCTCCGTTGAAAGGGGTGAGCGCTTTTGTTCCGCCTCTGTTCACTCAGGATTTCAATTTATATGGCCATGAGTTTGTTGAATATGACGACTATGACGAGGGTATGAAGGCCGCCGAGCGCGAGGGCAAACCGGTGTTAATTGATTTCTCGGGGTATGGATGCGTCAACTGTCGCAAAATGGAGGGTGCCGTTCTTGACGATGCCGGTGTGCACAGTACTATCACTGATAACTTTGTAGTAATCAAGCTTATGGTTGATGAGAAGAAAGCGCTTCCACAACCTATAACAGTTCAGGAAAATGGCCGTGATATTGTACTTAAGACTTACGGTGACCGCTGGAGCTACCTGCAACGCTATAAGTTCAGTGCCAATGCCCAGCCTTATTATGTCATTCTGAACAACGACGGCGAGCTGATTTCAGGTCCGTTCTCCTACGATGAGAATATACCCAAGTTTACAGAGTTCCTTAATAGGGGTATAACGAATTATAAGAAGTAAATAGCCGATTAAGCAGGAATTACAGATTCATGCCTATTCCAAACAGGGCATAGTCATAGATAACCGGGTCATCGGGGCGCAGGCTGCGCAGTGACTCGGTTATTTCTTGTACTGCCTTTCGGTCATTTGATTTTCGTTCAAGTATACCAAGGCTGCGGGCTGTGTTTGACACATGCACGTCGAGTGGTATATAGAGCTGAGACGGTTTGATAACATCCCAAACTCCAATGTCAACAATTCCGTCGTTGCGCACCAGCCATCTGAGTGCCATGTTGATGCGTTTAAGCGCTGTTGTCTCTAATGAAGACGGCAGGCAACGGGAGTCGGAGCGTCGGTCATTGGCGTCTTTTAAAATATCCGACAGATGTTTTACCAAGCTCCACGCAGGAAGTTCCTCTTTCTCGATATGCATGGCTCGGCCAAGATTTTGCAGTGACCCATACCGGCTATAAACTTCATAAAGACCTCTAAGATAGTATTGTAAGTTTCGGCCAAAGAAAGTGCGGTGAATATTTTGGTCTGGGTCAATTTCTTCCCAAGCCCGGTCCATAGTGAATTCGTATGGCGAGTCGCCCATCAAGGCGAGCATCTTTTCGCAATTACTGCATATCATCTTGCGATTACCCCATGCAATTGTAGCCGATAGCAACGCGGTAATCTCAATATCTTCAAGCCGTTCAAACCGTCGGGGAAACTGAACCGGGTCGCTGTCAATGAAGCCTCGGTTGTTTATGCGGCAAGCCTCTCTGTCAAGCAATTCCGCTGTTTCGATGTCAATTCTTTTCATCATCCATTATAACAAGAGTCGGCAGAATATCGACTGCCGACTCTATAGTTGTAACTATCTATCCGTGTTAATTTTATCAAAGACCTTTTCCGTGGCAGTTTTTGTATTTCTTACCGCTGCCGCATGGACATGGGTCATTTCGGCCTATTTTGGGACCTCCCTTAATAGGCATGGGCCGCTGCATTTCGCCCTGAGGAGCGCTTGCCGCCTGACGCTGCGCATTCTCGCCGGGAAGATTCTCGCGGGATGTGCGATAGTTTGAATAGTCGGTGGGGCGGTCGGGCATTGCTCGCTTAATTTCGGGAGCCGGTCTTGACGGTTGTGATTCTTGAGATTCGCGGTCGGCATCTTGCTGACGTGGCTCCGGAATATATATCTGCCCACGCATGAGGGTTGATATTGCTTTTACGTTAAGAGTATTAAGCATCTGCTCAAACAGATGGAACGACTCTACTTTGTATATTACCAGCGGGTCTTTCTGTTCGTAAGAAGCATTCTGAACCGATTGACGCAACTGATCCAGCTCGCGTAGATGCTCTTTCCACAATTCGTCAATAGTTACAAGAAGAACTGCTTTTTGCCATTCTTTTACAATTGAGCGAGCCCCTGTATTATAGGCCTCGGTGACATCAACGGGAAGGTTAAAGAATCGTTTTCCATCGGTGATTGGAACCATTATTTTTGAGTTATATCCTCTCACCTCGACACAATCCTTAACTACCGGCACGGCAATCTCGATGATACGGTCGCTTTTGCGTTTCAAGGCCTCGTTGGCGGCCGCAAGTATGCGTTCAACGCGCTCTTCTTTTGATACACTTGGAAATTCGCTCTCAGAGAATGGCATCTCGATTGTCAGCACCTTAAACAGTTCGAGCGCCAAATCGTCATAATCGGCCGGTGTCGAGTAGTTCTCTACAAGATTCTCAATCACGTCATACAGCATATTGGCTATATCAATGCCGATGCGTTCTCCAAGAAGAGCATGGTGGCGACGGCTATAAATATAGCTGCGCTGTTTATTCATAACGTCGTCATACTCAAGGAGTCGCTTACGGATACCGAAGTTGTTCTCTTCCACACGTTTTTGCGCGTTTTCGATGGCTCGGGTAACCATTTTTGATTCAATCATCTCGCCCTCCTTAAGACCCAGTGTGTCAAGCATCTTCATTACACGGTCGGTAGCGAACAGACGCATCAGCTGGTCTTCAAAGGATACATAGAATACCGACGACCCCGGGTCGCCCTGGCGGCCTGAACGACCTCTGAGCTGGCGGTCTACACGGCGTGATTCGTGGCGCTCGGTACCGATAATTGCAAGACCTCCGGCCTCTTTAACCTCGTCGGGTAGCTTGATGTCGGTACCACGTCCGGCCATGTTTGTTGCAATGGTTACGGTTCCTGTTTTACCGGCAAGAGCAACGATTTCGGCTTCTTTCTGATGTAGCTTGGCATTGAGGACATTATGCGGTATGCGTCTCATTGTCAGCATTCGGGAAAGTAATTCCGAAATTTCAACCGATGTTGTACCAACGAGGACCGGCCGGCCGGCCTGTACCAATGATTCAATCTCCTCGATTACAGCGGCATACTTTTCCTTCTTGGTCTTATAGACACGGTCGTTCATGTCGATGCGTGCGATGGGGCGGTTGGTAGGAATGGTTACAACATCGAGTTTATAAATATCCCATAACTCTCCGGCTTCTGTCTCGGCAGTACCGGTCATACCGGCGAGTTTGTGATACATTCTGAAATAATTTTGCAGGGTAATTGTAGCAAATGTTTGTGTTGCCGCTTCAACTTTTACCCCTTCTTTAGCTTCAATTGCCTGATGAAGCCCATCGCTGTAACGACGACCCTCCATTATACGGCCGGTCTGCTCGTCAACGATTTTTATCTTACCTTCATCAATTACATATTCCACATCCTTTTCAAAAAGGGTATATGCTTTGAGCAATTGGTTAACAGTGTGAACACGCTCGGCTTTTACTGCATAGTCTTGCATCAGTTCATCCTTGCGTTGCTGCTTGGCAGCTGTATCCTCAATTGTCTCGGCCTCCGATAAAAGGGAGGCGATATCGGGTAAAACAAAGAAATTGGGGTCGTTACTGTTGCCGGTCAGCTCCTCGATACCTTTGTCGGTCAGCTCAACGCTACGGTTTTTCTCGTCGATTACGAAATACAAGGGCTCGGTAGCTTTGGGCATTTCACGCCCGTTATCTTGCAGGTAATAGGCTTCAGTCTCAAGCAGTATGTTCTTCATGCCCTCCTGAGAGAGGAATTTAATCAGGGCTCCGTTCTTGGGCAATCCCTTGAACGCTCTGAACAACTGCAGGGCACCTTCTTTGCGCTCCTCCTTATTCTGACTGGCTATCTTTTGTTTGGCTTCGGCGAGCAGTCGGGTGACAAGTCGACGCTGAATGTCGACAACTTTCTGAACGTTAGGCCGATATTCGTTAAACATCTGGTCGTCGCCCTTGGGCACCGGACCTGAGATAATGAGCGGCGTACGAGCATCGTCAATCAACACCGAGTCAACCTCGTCGACGATGGCATAATAGTGCTTGCGCTGCACCATATCGCCGGGCGCCATTGCCATGTTATCGCGCAGGTAGTCAAAACCAAACTCGTTGTTGGTACCGAAGGTGATGTCACAATTGTATGCCGCGCGGCGTTCGGCCGTGTTAGGCTGGTGCTTGTCGATACAATCAACCGTTGAGCCGTGGAACATGTACAGCGGTCCCATCCATTCCGAGTCACGTTTGGACAGATAGTCGTTGACAGTTACTACGTGAACACCGCGTCCCGAGAGCGAACGGAGGAAAACCGGCAGGGTAGCAACAAGTGTTTTACCCTCACCGGTTGCCATTTCGGCAATTTTACCCTGGTGGAGTACAACACCGCCTATGAGCTGCACGTCATAGTGCACCATATCCCACGTAATCTCGTTACCTCCCGCTATCCAATGATTCTGCCAAACGGCGTTATCGCCGTCGATAGACACGAAATCACGCCCTTGTGCGGCGAGGTCTCTATCCATTTGATTTGCAGTCACGGTCACCGACCCCGCGGCAAATCGTGCTGCGGTTTCGCGTATGGCGGCAAAAACAGTTGGAAGATGCTGGTTCAGTTTATTCTCGATAATATCAAGAATGTTTTTTTCGTGTTTGTCTATCTGATCCCACAGTGGCTGGCGCTCTTCAAACGGGAGCTCCTCAACGCGGATTTTGTTTTCGGCAATAGCGTTTTCGTCGGCACTTATCGCTTGTTTTATATCCTGTCGAACATCGGCAATAACGGCACGAAGCTCGTCATTGCTGTATTCTTTCATTTTGGGGCCAAGGGCCTTAATGCTGTCAACAATCGGCCTGATTTCGCGCAAATCGCGCTGTGATTTGTTGCCGAATATTTTACTAAGAAATGAATTAAATGACATTTATGTAGTTGATTTTATTATGCGTATATAGTATTAACTGCTCAGGGGGGTATAGCTTGCCCGAAGCGGTTGCAAAGGTAGTTAAAAATATTGAAAAATAGGTAATAACCGGCTAATAATTGTGCCGATAACTTTTATCGCAATCGCAACGGAGTCATTGACGCGGCGTTTGGCGAGCGTATACGCAGTATTCGGGCTACGGTTGGAGCTATAATGCATGCATCAACCGGGGTTGAGACAATCTCGGCATGCAGGCCCGGGGCTACGATAAATACCGGCGATGATTGTGTTCCGAGCCTTGAAACGCGGCCGTTGCTTGCGTTGCCGCCGAGACTGTCGTCTTCAACAATCTCCCATCCCGGAGCGATTGTTACAACTATATCGCCGGCATGGGCCAGGGAGGTGTTGCGCCGTAATGATTTATCGGCGTCATCTATGCGGCCGGCTATAATGTCGTCAATGGTATAAACGCGTGATACACCGCTCATTCGGCTTATAAACTCGGCGGCTTCACTTCTGATTGACTGCAGGTCAATGCTACGCTCTTTAATGAACTTTTGGTTTAGGTAAAACTGGCCTGAGTGGTAACCTGTTACCCATTCTCCATTTCCGTGAACAGCAATCAGATACATGTTTAACAGAGAGATTGCCTTTCGAGGAGAGAACTCGCCGTATGGAATGTTCCATTTGGCATTGTCCCGCTTGGCGGCCGGAGTTGCCGGTATGCCGGCAACAAAAATGGCTGTATTATCCAATCCGGGTCCTGACTGAATTGTTTTAAAAAGCTGTTCAAGAGAGTGGTCCAGCTTGATATAGGCGTCTTGGGTGTCGATTCGATTGTCGTCACTGCCCGAATAGGGGTAGGGAGTCACGGTGTAAGCAAGATTGAGCATATCGGTATAACCGCGCGTGCCTATCTTTGTCGATTTGATATATTCAATTGCCAAATCGGTAATCTCGGTGTTTACAGTGGCCGATGCTTTGAACATCCTATACCGGTCACGCTCGTTTCGTGGGAACCGATTGGTGAACGGATACTGTTTTTTATGTTCAGGAAGGTCAATATATTTATCAAGAGATAGAGACGGGTGCCATGTCAGCGTGTCAAGACGGGAAGATAGAGGCATGGAGTAGTTGCGTTTTGACACTACCGCCGGCATGTCTTTGTAAAATGTTGTTGTTGACCATTTTCCGTCGACATCGTTAATCCAGATACCGCTGTTTCCTGCGTGTGAAGCCAGGATTATAGCAGTCTGAGGCTCAGGGGCTATGGCATACACAGCACCAAGTCCGTCTTCGCTTATGCGAACTTCGTCGGATATGGTTGATACGAGTAAAGCCTGGGGGGAGTAGTTTTCGTTGGTAAAGTTACCTACAAACTGCGGGTCTCGCAAGAT
This sequence comes from Muribaculaceae bacterium, assembly GCA_022510465.1. Taxonomy (GTDB): domain Bacteria; phylum Bacteroidota; class Bacteroidia; order Bacteroidales; family Muribaculaceae; genus HGM05190. The sequence goes on along the minus strand of JAFLTJ010000016.1, from coordinate 3,288 downwards.
TGGCACTGCTCGCTTTGTCTCAATGTCATAGATAGTTGACCCGACGATTCCGTTGACCGACGGGGTAGTGCCGGTCATAATCATTGCCGTGGCCGCTGTAGGGTCTATTCCGTGACCATACTCAACGTTTTCAAGTAGTACTCCACGGTCATACAGCAGTTTAAAACCTCCACCACCAAAACGGTGCCGCAGTAAATCGAGATAATCTTCATTAAGCCCCTCGATTACAATGCCGACAACGAGTGACGGTCGTTTGGCTGTGGTTTGTGCCGATACGCCCATTGTGACGATTGAGGCCACAAGGGCACACACCAACCGAGTGGCCAGGGATGTTTCTTTGCTATTTTGATTGGTTGACATTTTGGTAAATATATGCGATTGAGCGTGACATATCAGCAACAATAAGAGGGTAGAATGATATGTTTAGATATTGAATGCCGATAAAATCTATTATGATTAACGTTATCAGTAGCACAAAGTTGGTTGCATGCCAGTAAAAAACGACTTTTTTACAACTTTTTAACCAAATTAATGTTGCGCCTATGAAACAAAGAGGGTTCAGCCATAGGTATAGCCAGTTGGGCGACGTTGCTTCGTGAACCGAAACGAATATCAGAAAGGTTAAAACGAGCCCCATGACGCCAAACAGTGTGTACAGCACCGTATCAAACCATCTTGATGGTTTCTTTGTTTTTATATCCCTGATTGTTATAGCTATAGAGACAAGCAGAATGATTATAGCGACAAATAGCGGGGTGGCATAAAAGGGGGTCGGGCCGGCTGTAAGACCGCCCGGGCGGCCATAAACGAGCGTGCGAGTCTCTTTGACAAGTTTTTTCCCGTTGATGGTTGCCGCCGGAAGTTGAATCTCCATAATCATGGGGGCGTACAGCGTTTCCCTGTTGTTTAATTCGCGGTCAATACCGCTTCCAAGGGCGAGGTCTATGCCAAATTGATACCATGGATAATTGCGGTGAAAATATGTCATCAACTTGCGGAATGTTGGCTTTTGTGGCATATAATCGGGCAATTCTGTGACTGTTATCGTATCGCCGACGGCTTTTTCTATGATTTGATATACCCTTGTCGAGCAGTTGTCTTTGACATAATTATACCGGTATTGCCTATTCCAGGGTTTAATGTTTTCGCTTACCAGCTCTATAACGCGCGTAATTGTGGTAGAATCAAGGTCTAACACATTTTCAACTACACGTCGCCCGCGAAGATTGGCCCGGTGTATCAGTAGCTGTGTAGGATGGCAGGCAAGAGTGTAGTCGGTTTGCCCGGCCGTGAACCGATATACAAAATTGGGCGAGTCAAAGTCAAATACTCCCCAGTCGATGCAAATGTCACCTATGTGGGAATCTACAACTCTAAGGGCGGCGTGTCCTTCCAGCTCGTAGATGTCGCTCCCGGCTTCCATGGTCAAGATACTTATTTGGGAGGCTTGCGTCGGTTGGGCCGCCCCCCGAATAGTGGCGACGGCCAGCAATATATTGATTATAAAACAAATATATTTCAAGTTCATCGCAGCTTGTCAATCTGTTTTTTCGTTCCGACAACCCATAAAATATCGTTAGGCCGGAATATTATATTACCGTCGGGATTGATGAATTCCGTGTCGCGCTGAATGGAGACTAACAGAATCTGATAATCGGGTCTGAGTCCCGACTGTACAATGGATTTTCCAACAATGGGAGAATTTTCGCTTAACTTGATATTCTCCATTTTAATGTCGGTCAGAGTGCTGTCGGTATCGTGGGGCTCGTTGGCCTCGACTATCGGCAGCAGGGCTTGAATCTGCTCGTCGGTGCCGATAACGGCAATCTGGTCTCCCGGAAAAATGCGCGTGTCGGCTCCCGGAACGAGTATTGCAGTGGAGCCTCGCTGAATACCGGCTATATTTACTCCATAGCGTTTGCGGAGGTCGGAATCTTTGAATTTCTCGCCTACAAACGGGCAGCTGTAGCCAACATGCATATATGCCAGGTGCATATTGCTTACGAGATTGTTGTTGCGCCCGCTGCGACGCAATTCTCTCTCGTTGAGGTTTTCCATAAATTTGGCCTCAATGGTTTTCATTCTCTTTCTGATTCTCTTTGAGAATGCCATGAGGATGATGATGAAAATGGCGATACCCGATGCCCAGCCTATGGTGAAGGAGAAAATGTGACTGAGTAGGTACACGATAAAGAAGAGGGCTATAAGCAACCGGAACAGGGTCATTACTACCAGTGGAACATCAAATCGTGCGTTGGCTTTGATTAGTCGGTCTCGTTCTATTTTCTTTGATGCAGGATAGGAGACTGCCAAAAGGAACGGGGCCATAATGATGAGCGAAACGGTTGCGGTTATCAATTTGCCCCACGTTTCAAAAGTTTGGGTCATCCACGGCAGCAGGTAGTTGAGTGACAATATTGTCAGCGTTATCAAAATCACTGAATACAGCAATACTCTCCAAAGGTAGCGCCGAAGAACCGACGACCATAGCTGACCGGTTTCGCTTTCGTTTTGGGCCTGGTCGGAGTATCGGTCGATAAGGAAATGGAGCTTTTTGGGCAGAATCTTCAAGATTATGTTATATGCGCCGGGGGCCATTCGGATAAAGTAGGGGGTGGTGAATGTTGTTATTACCGAGACGGCAACGACGATGGGGTAAATTGTTGACTCGAGTACTCCGAGCTGCATGCCGAGTGTTGCGATGATAAATGCAAACTCGCCAATCTGGGTCAGCGAAAATCCGCTTTGAATAGCAACCTTGAGATTTTGTCCGGTCAAAAGCATACCCGAGGTTCCGAAGATAATCATCCCAACTATTACAACTATCGAAAGCAACAGTATAGGCGACCAATAATCGGCTATAATCACCGGTTCAACCATCATTCCTACGGAAATAAAGAACACGGCGCCAAAGAGGTCTTTGACGGGCGATACAACGTGTTCAATCCGTTCGGCGAAGCTCGTGCCGGCAAGAATTGAGCCCATGACAAAGGCTCCAAGTGCTAACGAGAATCCGCAGCCAACCGAGAATACCGCCATCCCGAAACACAGTCCTATTGATACTATCAGTAGGGTTTCGTCGCTAAGAAACCGACGTGTTTTGTTAAATATCGTTGGCAACATGAATACCCCGACAAGAAACCACATCGTCAGGAAGAAAGTCAGCTTGGCCACACTATAGAGCAGCTCCCCGCCGGCCACCGAGTCGTTTATTTCGATTGAGGAGTGTATCAACATCATCAAGACGGCAAACAGGTCTTCGACAATCAGCACAGCGAGCACCAACGA
>JAFLTJ010000015.1 GCA_022510465.1 Muribaculaceae bacterium | reverse complement strand
TCGGTGCAGGTATCGGTATTGGTAAAATCGGTGCATCAGCCATGGAAGCAATCGCCCGTCAGCCCGAAGCAACCGGCGATATCCGTTCAAACATGATTATTATTGCAGCTCTCGTTGAGGGTGTTGCCCTCTTTGCTGTAATCGTTTGTGTACTCTCATTGTTCATCACCAACTAATAGACTTAAAACACCGGCCACATGAAACTATTCATCCCAGAGTTTGGTCTGATATTCTGGATGTTTGTCAGCTTTGGCATCCTGTTTCTGATATTGTGGAAATGGGGCTGGCCGGCAATCATCAAAGGCGTTGAAGACCGTGCTAACCTAATCGACAAGGGCGTTGAATATGCCCGCGATGCGAAGGAGCAACTCGACCGCGCCCGCGAAGAATCTGAAAAATACATTGCCGAGGCGCGCATTCGCCAGGGCGACATCCTTCGCGAAGCCGACAAGATGAAAAATCAAATCATCGAGGAAGCTCGTGAGGCGGCCCGCGTCGAAGCTGCCAAGGTTATGGAGGCTGCAAAACAGTCTATTCAGCAAGAACGCAAGGAGGCTCAGCAACAATTCCGCAACGAGGTAAGCTCATTTGCTCTTGATATTGCCCAAAAGGTGGTTAAAGAGCAAATGAAGGATACAAAGGCTCAGGCTCGACTCGTTGACTCGTTGCTCGAGGAAATGGAGACACAAAACTAATTACCTGAACAATCCACTCAACCCCACCAAATGCAAGAAGGTCTAATCCCGCGCCGATATGCCAAGGCGCTCTACAAGTTTGCTCAGGAACACGATGCCACCCGCACCGTGTATGACAAAATGCTGATACTCGAGCAACAATTCGAGTCGCAACCCGCTTTGCAGGAAGTGATGGATAACCCGTATGTAAGCTCCGACGATAAAATCAAACTATTGTCGACAGCTGCTGCAATAGGTGACAACGAAACGATTTTGTCCAACTTTTTCAAGCTGCTGCGTGAAAACAAGCGCTTTGAAATGGCCAGGGCTATCGCCATCGCCTATCGTAGCCTTTTCCGCATAGAAAACAACATACATCAGGTTCATGTCACATCGGCAGCCCCGTTAGAGCCTCAAGAGGAAAAGAGACTCAAAGATGTCATCGAGCGACACCTCAATGGTGGGTCGATGGAATATTCCGATTCCGTTGACCCGGAGTTGATTGGAGGGTTTGTTGTCAAAATCGACAACAAAGTTCTCGATGCTTCAATTAGTAATGAGCTAAAGCAGTTGCGTATCAAATTATTAAGCAATAATTAATACCATTGAAATGATTAACCCCAGCGAGATATCTGAAGTTTTAAAACAGCAGCTCGAAAATGTTAACTCCACTGTATCGTTTGAGGAAACCGGTACGGTTTTGGAGGTTGGCGACGGCGTGGCTCACGTTTATGGACTTGACAATGTCCGTGCCAACGAACTCGTGGAGTTTGAGAATGGCGTCAAAGGTGTGGCTCTAAACCTTGAAGAAAGCAACGTCGGCGTCATTCTTCTTAACAATGTCGACTCTGTTACCGAAAATATGAGCGTCAAGCGAACCGGTGAGATTGCCTCTATTCCGGTTGGCGAAGGCCTCTTCGGTCGTGTTATCAACGTTCTTGGAGAACCGATTGACGGCCGAGGACCCATTGACGGCGACCTCCTGAGAATGCCACTTGAGCGTAAAGCTCCGGGTGTTATTTTCCGTCAACCGGTAAACCAGCCGCTCCAAACCGGTATCAAGGCCGTTGACGCCATGGTGCCCATAGGCCGCGGACAGCGCGAGCTTATCATCGGCGACCGCCAGATTGGGAAAACCGCAATCGCCATTGACACTATCATCAATCAGCGCAAGAATTTTGAAGAGGGCAAGCCCGTTTACTGTATCTACGTTGCCATAGGTCAGAAAGGCTCGTCTATCGCCGCTACAGTTGAAACCCTGCGTCAGCACGGCGCGCTCGACTATACCGTGGTAGTAGCCGCCGGCGCGAGCGACTCGGCTTCTATGCGCTACTATGCGCCTTTTGCCGGCGTTGCCATCGGTGAATACATCCGCGACACCGGCCGTGACGCCCTCATTATTTACGACGACCTTTCCAAGCAGGCCGTTGCCTACCGCGAAATTTCACTCATCCTTAAGCGCCCGTCGGGTCGTGAAGCCTACCCCGGAGATATATTCTACCTCCATTCACGCCTGTTGGAGCGCGCCGCAAAGATTATCGACAATCAAGCGGTTGCCTCCCAGATGAACGACCTTCCCGAGGCCCTTAAACCTATTGTTAAGGGTGGTGGCTCGCTGACGGCTCTCCCCATCATCGAGACCCAGGCAGGCGACGTTTCGGCATATATCCCCACCAACGTTATATCGATTACCGACGGTCAGATATTCCTCGAAACAGCTCTGTTCAACCGAGGTATACGCCCGGCCATCAACGTAGGTATCTCGGTTTCGCGTGTGGGCGGTAATGCGCAGATTAAGTCAATGAAAAAGGTTGCCGGTACGCTGAAAATCGACCAGGCTCAGTTCCGCGAGCTCGAGTCGTTCACCAAATTTGGTGGTGACATCGACCCCGTGACTGCCCGCGTAATCGACAAAGGCCGCAAAAATGAACGGCTTCTAATCCAGCCTCAATATCGCCCTGTGGCGGTGGAAGAGGAGGTTGCCGTTATTTTTGCAGGAACCAAAGGTCTGCTCGAGAAAGTCCCGGCCGATAAAGTTGCCGAGTTTGAAAAACTGTTCATCCAGTTGCTGCATGCCAAATATCAGGCCGACCTTGACACTATCAAAGCCGGCAAGCTGACCGACGAAGTTTCGGCCCATTTGCTTGAAGCCGCCGATGAAATTGCAGCCCGGTATGCCTGATTAACATCTACCAATTAATCCATTAAGACCAAATAAAAACCAACTACCAACCAAATTCTCTTACTGTATTAGAATATGGCAACACTTCGCGAACTCAAAGGCCGCATCGGCTCTGTAGCCTCATCCGAGAAAATTACAGGAGCGATGAAAATGATTTCATCTGCAAAGATGCATAAAGCCGAGCTGGCTCTCAAACGTCTGCTCCCATTCCGTCAGCAGATTGAGACTATCTTAGGCAATCTCCTAAGTGCCGACGCCGAATTTTCGTCGCCGCTTACTGAACCACGTGAAGTCAAAAGAATTGGGTTGGTAGTACTCGGTTCTGACGATGGTCTGTGTGGTGCCTATAACGTTAATATCTTCAAGGCGGTTTTAAATCGCCTTGAAGAATATCGACGTACGTTAGGCGAAAATGTAGATGTAGTCATATATCCCGTTGGCCGCAAGCTCGACAAAGCCGCGCATAAAATCGCCGGCGAGCATCTGAAAGTAGCGTCGGTTTTCGGCGTCAATTCCAAAACCGAAGGCCCGGGCGTCAAACGCTTCATGGAGCTGCTGCGCAACGATTTTACATCCGGTAATCTTGACCGCGTCGACGTTATGTACATGAACTTCCAAAGCGTCTCGCGTCAACGCATCCGCGCCGAGCAACTTTTACCCATTATTCCACAATCGTTCTCGGCCGGCAACGGCAAGGCTCTGTGCAGGCCTTACATATTTGAGCCCAATGCATCATCCATCTTTGCCGCTGTTCTGCCATTATTCCTGCTGGCAATGATGCAAGAAGTTTTTGTTGAAAACCGCGCTTCCGAGCAAGCTGCCCGCATTATGGCCATGCAGAGCGCCAACGACAACGCCAAGAAACTTCTGGAACAGTTGCAACTTGAGTTTAACAAACTGCGTCAGCAAAGCATTACAACCGAGCTGCTTGACATTCTCGGTGGCCAGGTCAAATAAACAACCACATCGCGCAAAAAACAAAAAGCCAAACGAAACAAACAATTATGGGCAGTGTAAAAGAGTATTTCTCGTCATTAGGCTCGGGCATCTTAAGCCTTCTACAAGGTATGCAGGTGACCGGCAAGGAATTTATCACCCCCAAAATCACCGAAAAATATCCCGAAAACAGGGAAAATCCACCGGTTGCGCCGCGATTCCGTGCTATTCTTGAACTCAAATACGACGCCGACGGTAATCATAAATGTATCGCCTGCGGTATGTGTGAACGAGTATGTCCCAACGGAACTATATCATTGACTACCAAGATGGTCGATACGGCCGACGGCAAAAAGAAAAAGAAACTTGACACCTACACATACTATCTGGGAAGCTGTACTTTCTGCCAGCTGTGTGTATCCAACTGCCCAACCCAGGCAATAGATTTCTCCAATGACTTTGAACAAGCCGTGTTTACACGCGAAAAGCTCATTAAGAAACTTAACTATCTTCCCGAAAAAGAGGAGCCGGCTCCAACTCCTGAACAATTAGCCAAGATTCAGGCCGAACGTGAAGCCAAGATTGCCGCAGCCAAAGCAGCTGCCGCGGCCAAGAAAGCGGCTGCGACTCAGGAATCAGCTCCAAAAGAGGAATCAAACTAATACAGGTCTTGATAGATACCTGAACCAAAAGCTATAATTTAACAATAAATTTCTAATATATACCCAATTAAAGATATGGAATCAGTTGGAAGTATCATCATGTATTGGATAATCGCATTGTCGATTGTCGTTTTCTCGATACTGACAGTGACCACTCGCCGCATCCTGCGAGCCGCCACTTTCCTGCTGTTTACGCTCTTTGCAACTGCAGCCCTGTATTTCACGCTCGACTACGAATTCCTTGGCTCCGTTCAAATTGCAGTATACGCAGGCGGCATTGTGGTGCTTTTTGTATTCTCAATTTTGCTTACAACTCGCCCGGGACACAAGTCTGAAACACTTGAATCGCGCAAGCGTCTGACCGGACTGATTGCGGCTGTTGCCGCCGGTGGCGCAGGAGTCTGGGCCTTGATAAGCCGTTGCGAAACATTATTCGCAAAACTGCCGGCAATGAGCAATCCCGATATGGACACCATAGGAAACGCAATACTCGGCACCGGCCGCGGCGGCTACCTGCTCCCGTTTGAAGCCATTTCGGTGCTGCTGCTGGCGTGCATAATAGGCGGAGTTGTCGTTGCTCGCCGACGTTAACAAATTAATTTTAAATTCATTAGTAGTTACAATTACACCCATGAATAGTTTGATTTGGTATCTTATTCCATCGCTGATAATGTTCTGTTGTGGTATATACGGATTTATAACACGACGCAACATGATTGCGATGTTAATTTCACTTGAATTGATGCTCAATGCAGTTGATATTAATTTCGTTGTGTTCAATCGCTTTCTATATCCCGGAAGCCTTGACGGAATGATGTTTACCCTCTTTGCAATTGCCATTGCGGCCGCCGAGACAGCCCTTGCGATTGCCATAATCATCAACATATATCGCGGCGCTCGCAATATCGACGTCAGCGATATGTCAAAAATGAAATTCTGATACCACCGCTCAATTTAGTCTTCACAGTAGAAATTCTATTAATACACTATGGATATTACGATACCCTTGTTGATATTGGCAATGCCGCTCGGGATGTTTTTCCTGCTGGGTCTTGCGGGCATGAAAATGCCCCACCGCCTGGCCGGTATCCTCGGTACGACAGGTATGGGCCTTGTCATGGCGCTGTCCTATTACACTGCATTCCAATATTTCTTCTGCGCGCCCGGTTCGGCATTTATGAACACCGCCGGCGAGCGACTTCAGTTTATAGTGTTCAACGCAACGTGGCTTGAATTCACCCCAAATCTGGTTATCAAGCTCGGATTCCTGCTCGACCCCATATCGGCGCTTATGCTCGTGGTCATTTCCTCGATTTCATTCATGGTTCACCTGTATAGCATGGGCTATATGCGCGACCATCACGGGGTGTATGAGAAAGGATTTCAACGCTTTTACGCGTTCCTGTCGCTGTTCTCGTTCTCAATGCTGGGATTGGTTGTCGCTACAAATATCTTCCAGATGTATATATTTTGGGAGCTTGTGGGCGCTTCTTCCTATTTGTTGATTGGGTTCTACTATACGAGGCAATCGGCCGTATCGGCGTCAAAAAAAGCATTTATCGTCACCCGTTTTGCCGACCTCGGTTTCCTTCTCGGCATTCTCGCCCTGAGCTATTATGTAGGGTCGTTTGATTTCATTCAACTCACGTCGGTTCCTGTTGACGGAATTGCCAACACCTATCATGTGGATTTATCGGCAGCCGAAAACGTCAAAAACATATTTGCCACCAGCACGGCGCCAATGTTTATGGGAGCATCGGTTCTAACCTGGGCCTTGGTATTAATATTCATGGGTGGTATGGGTAAATCGGCCATGATGCCGCTGCATATATGGTTACCCGACGCTATGGAGGGCCCCACGCCAGTTTCGGCACTTATTCATGCCGCAACAATGGTTGTAGCCGGCGTATACCTGGTTGCACGACTGTTCCCGCTCTATCTTATGAGCGAAAGCGCCATGACGATAATCGTTGTGGTTGGCGCACTGACAGCGCTGTATGCCGCGATTGTTGCCTGCACTCAGATTGACATCAAGCGCGTACTCGCGTTCTCAACAATCTCTCAGATTGCATTTATGATGGTTTCGCTGGGCGTTGCGCGCCCCGAGCATCACGAGGCTTTAGGCTACATGGCGTCAATGTTCCATCTGTTTACCCACGCCATGTTCAAGGCGCTCCTGTTCCTTGGAGCCGGAGCTCTGATTCATGCTATAGGGTCAAACGACTACACCGATATGCACGGCCTGCGTAAGTATATGCCCGTCACCCACTGGACATTCCTCATAGGCTGTCTTGCCATCGCCGGAATCATCCCGTTCTCAGGTTTCTTCTCAAAAGACGAGATATTGAGTTCTTGCGGCCAATACAGCCCGCTGGTCTACATCTGGATGTCGGCCGTGGCCGCTCTGACCGCATTCTATATGTTCCGCCTCTACTACCTCATCTTTTGGTGGAAAGAACATAAGACGCCTGAGGGGCATCACGCTCCCCACGACCAACCGTGGACAATGTCATTACCGCTGATTCTGCTCGCAGCCGTTTCGTGCGTGGCCGGATTTATACCCTTCGGAAAATTTGTAAGTTGGAATGGTGAGGCATACGACTTTTTAGCCCATTTTGACTGGAGCGTAGCTTCTATCTCGCTTATCGTCGCCGTTCTATCCATCGGGCTTGCCACGTTCATGTACCGGAAAGAGAACGAATTACCGGCAAAGATGCGCAATGCGCTCCCCGCTCTATGGCGTTGGGCCCATCATCGTTTCTACTTTGACGAGCTCTATATGTTCATCACCCACAAGATTATCTTCGGATGTATATCCCGACCAATAGCGTGGTTTGACCGTCACATTATCGACGGCTCGATGAACGGGCTTGCATACGTTACCAACAAGGCGTCAGAAGCCATCAAGACATTCCAGAGCGGCAAAGTTCAGATGTACGTATGGTGGTATCTTATCGGCGCGATAATACTCTCGGTAGTAACCGCAATTGCAATTCTCTAATCTAACCTGAATCACTCAAGCATTAATAACTCAGTGCATTATGGATATTTTTCACAACATATTGATTTACTTTGTAATCATCCCGGTTGTCATGCTTGCGGGACTCGGTTTGAGCCGTAACATCAAGCAGATTCGCGCTGTGGCGGTTGCCGGTTCTTCCGTGCTGATTGCCCTCTCGATATGGCTTTTGGTTGACTATCTAGGGCTTAGAGCTGCCGGCAACACCGACCCAATGCTCTATACCGGCTCATGGGCGTGGTTCAAACCTCTCAACATCTGCCTCGCCGTTGGTGTCGACGGCATTTCAATTGCAATGCTGATTCTATCGTCAATCATAATCTTTGCCGGAAGTTTCGCCTCCTGGAAAATAGAAATGCCTAAAGAATTTTTCCTTTGGCTCATCCTGTTATCCACCGGTGTTTTCGGCTTCTTTATCTCGGTTGACCTGTTTACCATGTTCATGTTTTACGAGGTCGCGCTTATCCCGATGTATCTGTTGATTGGCGTTTGGGGGTCGGGTAACAAAAATTACTCGGCCATGAAGCTGACCCTGATGCTCATGGGCGGTTCGGCATTCCTTATGCTGGGGCTCATTGGTATTTACTACCACTCGGCACCTGCCGGCGAGCCTCTGACATGGAATATCCTTGAAATCTCAAAACACACCATCGACCCGGGCTGGCAGCGGTTCCTGTTCCCGATGACATTCGTTGGTTTCGGAGTTCTCGGAGCTATGTTTCCGTTCCACACATGGAGCCCCGACGGTCACGCCTCGGCTCCCACAGCCGTGTCAATGCTCCATGCCGGCGTGCTGATGAAACTCGGCGGTTACGGGTGTTTTCGCGTAGCCATCTATCTTATGCCCGAAGCAGCCAACGAGCTTGCTTGGATTTTCCTAATCCTGACCGGCGTCTCGGTTGTTTACGGTGCTTTCAGCGCTTGTGTTCAAACCGACCTCAAATATATCAACGCCTACTCCTCGGTAAGCCACTGCGGCTTGGTGCTGTTTGCCATCCTGATGTTAAATACCACAGCCATGACCGGCGCAATAATGCAGATGCTATCCCACGGATTGATGACGGCTCTGTTTTTTGCCCTAATCGGTATGATTTACGGCCGAACTCACACTCGCGACATCCGCATGATGGGCGGTCTGATGAAGATTATGCCGTTCCTGGCGGTTTGTTACGTCGTTGCCGGTATGGCCTCGCTCGGATTGCCCGGCCTCAGCGGATTTGTCGCCGAAATGACTATATTCGTAGGCTCGTTTGAGCATGCCGACATGTTCCATCGCGCATTCACAGTGGCTGCATGCTGCTCAATCGTTATCACGGCAGTCTACATTCTGCGTGTTGTTGGCAAGCTGTTGCTCGGCCCCGTGCAGGATAAACACCACTTAGAGTTGACCGATGCAACTTGGTGGGAACGACTTTCGGCCATAACCCTCATTGTCAGCGTCGCTGCTATCGGGTGTTTCCCCAACTTCTTCTCCGACCTGATTAAATTCACATTCAGTCACGAAATATTCAAAGTAATCCCCGGCATCGCGGGTCTCTAATCTATAGGATTTACAGCAATGGATTATTCTCAGTTTTTAGCCATGAAGCAGGAGATTGGCCTGCTGATAGCCTTTCTGCTCGTCTTCTTTTATGATACTTTTGCAACCCCTAAGGGGTCGCGATATGTTCCCGCTTTTGCCTGTATGGTTTTCGGACTTTTCACCATCTGTGGATTTTGTCCATGCATCATTGATATGGGCGACGCGCAGGCTTTCGCAGGGATGTACACAACCACGCCGGTCATTACTGCAATTAAAAACATTCTGAACGTCGGAACGCTAATTGTGATGATACAGGCACTGTCCTGGGCCGGCAGCGAGCAGCAGGTTGCCCGTCGCGGAGAGATATACCAAATGTTGATGCTTACGCTCTTTGGTATGTATCTGATGATTTCGGCACGGCATTTCCTCGTGTTCATCATCGGGCTGGAGACCGCCTCGCTTCCGCTTGCCGCTTTGGTTGCATTCGACAAGTATCGCAACGAGAGCCATGAAGCCGCCGGGAAGTACATACTGACTGCATGCTTCTCTTCGGCCGTATTAATGTTTGGATTGTCGCTGGTATACGGAATTGCCGGGTCGCTATACTACGCAGAGATAGCCCCTGCGGTAGCTTTTGAAGGCACCAGCGTTTCGCTGATTGTTGCAATCGCTTTTGTAATTGCCGGAATCGGCTTCAAGCTTTCGCTTGTACCATTCCACCTCTGGACTGCCGACGTTTATCAAGGAGCACCAACGTCGGTCACTTCCTACTTGTCGGTAATATCAAAAGGTTCGGCTGCAATGGCGTTTTTGATTGTCCTGACTCAGGTATTCGGAGCTCTTTACGCTTCGGCTTGGGAATGGATGCTATACGCTCTGATTATACTGACTATTACCGTGGGCAACCTTTTTGCCATACGTCAGAAAAACCTCAAGCGATTCCTCGCGTTTTCGTCAATATCACAGGCCGGTTATATCATGCTCGGAGTGATAGCCAACAATGCGATGGGAACAGCGGCACTGATGTACTACATCCTCGTCTACATCTTCTCCAATCTTGCCGCATTCGGCGTTATCGCAGCCATTGAGAACCATGCCGACGGAAAGGTAAATATGGATGACTACAACGGCCTGTACAAGACCAATCCACGCTTGGCGCTGACAATGATGCTTGCCATGTTCTCCCTGGCCGGTATTCCACCGTTTGCCGGATTTTTCAGTAAATTCTTTATCTTCACAAGCGCCATCAATCAGGACAGCATTGCCATCTATATTCTTGTGTTGATAGCATTGATAAACACCATCATATCACTCTATTACTATCTGCTTGTTGTAAAAGCAATGTTTATCAACGACAGCGACAACCCAATCAATACATTCCGTTCTTCATGCAGCGAGCGCCTTGGATTGTGGATTACAGTTGCCGGTATACTTGCTTTGGGCGTTGTCAGCTACTTCTACGACACACTCCTGACACTGTAAATATCAATAACAATCAAATAAAGCTATAAAGCGGGGCGGCCACCTATATCTGACCGCCCCGCTTTTTCATTTATACCTCGAGTTATTCTCTTAGAAAAGCACAAACTTTGCTGCAATACATTCATTGCCTATCCGCGCTGTAGCGACATAAAGACCGGGCGCGAGATTGGCGGTTGATAGCGGCTGATAGAACGTTGCTCCACTCTCAACTGTTCCAAGGTTAACGGTACCACAGTCAACGCCGGCGGCATTTGTAATGGTTATAACAACATTTGCCGTCTCGGCAGTAGAAAGAATTGCAACAGCCTCCCGACCGCGACCCGACAGTGTCACCTCGAAAGCCGTCTTTGCAACATGGTCGGCTATCAGCTGCGGTGCGCTCGACATTTCGCCTTCGGTAAGCTCATACGGGCCTAAATCACGCCCTGTGCCATAAATCGGCTGATAGAGATAGGGGAACTCATCTGTAAAGGGTACGGGCTTGTCAAGGCCTGCATCAACAAGCTTGCTGCCGCTCTTCAGGCGCCCGAATTTTACCGGCAGACTTCCATCCTCGCCACGGGGAGCAAGCGCATCGGCCTCAAGAAGACTTACATAATCGGAACGGCTGAAATCAGTAATAACGTTATTGAAGAATGTTTTACCCTGATTGGGAGTCATGCCGCCGAGCGCGTTGTTGCTCTCAGTTCCTACGAGGATTTCTTGACGGCCAAAACATACATTGTTGTAGAACTCTGAATTGGCACCGCCACCCGATTCAAACATAAAATCATATCCGTTGTCAAAAGCAAGGCCACCTATGATTACGTGACCGTCTTTATGGCTATTGCAGTCAAAGCCCTTTGTCGAGCCACTCTTATCATTTCCAAAGGCGATACAGTTGTAGGCATAGTGAACACCGCGCGAGCTACCACCCGAGCCGTTACCACCAAGTTTGATACCGTTTCCGTTGCCTGAGAAACCGGGTCCCTGATTAAAGTAATCATACACCCAAGTGTGGTCTTCGGCCTTACCTGAATGCCAGGCCCAGCACTCAATAAGCGTTACCGAGAAGTCGGTCTCGTATAAATCCCATGCGTCATCGCCGTGTCTCCACGCACGGCAGCGAATAAAGCGATTCCCCTCTCCATTGTGCATTTTACATGCAAAACCATCGGCATCACTACCATAGTTTGAATCATAGTCACAGTTGTGGTGGCTGTCACAGTCGATAATGTCATTGTAAGCACAGAAGGAACCATCGTTCTTTGACCCCAATCCGCTGTCCGAGAAATTGTGCCCGAATCCCATTTGCAGTCCCGAGTCCAAATTATAGCTGAACTCGCAACGCTCAATGCGGTTGTGGCTGCCCTCGAGCTTAAGGCCGTTGTCGGCCGCATGCATGATGTGGAGGCCATACAGGTGCCAGTAGTTTCCGGTCAGAAGCACGCCGCGGTCACCAACCTTGCTGCGGTCGCGGTTACAGTCAAGCAACTGCTGCTCAAAGTCAAAAATGGGCTGCTCATTCTCATAGGCAGTAATGGTAATAGGAGCCTCGGCAGTACCTGAGTTTTTGATACGCACCGTCAGTTTGCCACTGCTATCGCGTGTTGTAAAATGATAACGACCTCCACGGCAGTAGATTATATCTCCAGGCAACGCTACATTGACAGCTTTTTGAAGATTGAGCCACGGAGCATCAATTGTACCTGCTGCCGAGTCATCTCCATCCGGTGCTATAAAATACTCGTGATTATCATTGTCGGCGCCTACACCTTTGACGGTAACAGTTGCATTGGCTCCGCCTCCGGCAATATTGATAGCACCCTCAAAGTCGCCATATTTATCGGGCGTAAAACGTACAGTAACGGTTGAGGCAAGAGTCGCTTCGGTGTAATCAAGAGCAACCGAGTTGCTATAAGTCACACCATCGGCACTAAGCGTAACAACGTCGCTGCCCGACGTTACCGTGACCGTTCCGGCAGCAGGTTCAAGATAACTGCCCGAGATGCGCAGCTCGCTCTCTTTGTACCCGTCTACCTTTGTCTTGCGGAAGTCGATTGTCGGGGTGCCGACGCTCAACGTTGGAACAGTCAATGTCGTTACTGTAACAGTGTTGGCGCCATCGGTAAGATAATTGCAGCTACCACCCTCCCCGTTGTATTCAAACACGCCAATGGTATAGGTTTTGCCGGGAGTGAGACCGGCTGCGGTAGCACTGTCAATATCGCCGCATGCAAGCAGAGTCACGCCGTCAATCGTTTTGGGAAACGAGCCTGCGTAGGATGTTCCGTCTTCGGGAAGCCAGTTCAAGGTTGCTCCCTCTGCCATGGCTACCAGGCGGCCCTCTCCGTTTCCTTTGACAATAGAAATGGCCATACTGTTACCGGTAATATCGGTTGCAGTTAGCGTTGACGCCGTGGTTGGTTTTGACGCAAGGGCTTGATAAACCAGCTCTATGTCATCAACATAGATAGTGGCGCTCATACATGTAAAGCGAATCTGCACACCGGCATCGGCCGATGCTGTTACCGAATGGCTCGCGCTGCCGTAGGCCGACGCAGAAGACACCTTTGCCAACCCGATATTTTCCCATGTAATTCCGCCATCAGTACTGGCGTCTACTACAAGCTCCTTATTGCTCCCCGAGCCGCGGTGTTTGTAGGAAACAGAACGAAGGCCCACGATAGCGGGAGACGTCAGTGTCGCGTTGGTACTCATAGCCGCTCGCTGGCTATTGTTGTCTTTCTTAACAGTAACCCCGTTGGAGCTCCAGCCGTCGGGAATCTGCCCCGACTCGAAGTCTACCAGGATTGTTTCGCCCCACGCAGTCATAGCTGCAACCACCGCGAGGCATAATGTTACAAATTTTTTCATCGTTGATTATTTAGGTTGTATAAACTGTTATCATTTTGAAATGACAGGTTACCAGGAACCACCGGCACCACCGCCGGCCGAGCTGCCGCCACCGAAACTACCGCCGGAGAATCCTCCTCCGCCGCCACCCCCGCCAAGCATCGAGCCCAATATTGCTCCCGCTGCAATAGCAGCCGACTCATCTTCCTTACGCGGAATTGTATAGTGGTCATTGTGATTGTGGCCGCAGTTGCGACATATGTAGCCCAACTCACCCAATCCTTCACTGCGGGTCGTAGGCTGGCGAAGTATACGCGCTGCATTAAGCACCATTGCGCGGACCCCACAACGCGGACATTCTTTATATGGCGAACTGCTGTTAATATACGGTATGATATCAACCTGATTGCACTCCGGACAAACCCACACGTCATAATCCACCGAGTTGAGACGTTCTTCCATATCCTGCCCGGGAGTGAGATATGAATTATCGTTCTCCTCGTCGACAAGCGCCATCTTATGATTACAATTGGAACATAAATGCTTGCCTCGGCGAAGACGATACAGCTTCGCCCGGTAAAATCCGTAAATGATGAAACCGGGACCGAGAGTCAGACAGCTCAACGTTAGCAACCCCACGTTAATACTTGCCAGCTTAGGATAGCGCACAATCAACGGCTCACGACGAGTAGAACGAAATAGCAGGATTACCCACAACGTCATCCCAACCATTATCAGGCCCGCCATCGACAGGTATAAATTCCACAAATCCTCTGCAGTCAAATCATCTTCGCCCGACAAATCAGACATTATTTCGTCACGATTATCGGGATTAGAGATAATTGAGACAAGAGCATTGACCCCGGCTTCGATTCCGGCATCAAAATCGTTATTTTTAAAGCGTGGAGCCATCGCGTCACGGATAATACGACCGGCAATCACGTCAGGGATAATCCCCTCCAGGCCTCGACCGGTGACAATCTCGACGCGACGGTCGTTTATCGACACCAACATTACCAGCCCGTTATTTACATCTTTCTTGCCAACACCCCAGCGGCTCTGAATCTGATATGCCATTTGTTGCGGCGTCATTGAGCTGTCGACATTGTCAACAACCACAACTACCACCTCGGCCGTCGTCTCACGCTCCAAGTCGGCAAGAGCCTTGTCAACACGCTCTACAGTACCGGCCGACAATAGTCCGGTCATATCTGAAACATAACGCGACCCGTCACGAAGGTGAACATTAGGAATCTCATCAACCGTGGTAGCCTGCAAATGAAAGCCAACAACCGCCAATAGCGTTACAAGCAGAGTTCTAAGCATACCAACCATTTTTTCAATTGTTTATCTTCAAACTCATGCCGTTTAATTTCCTGTAAAGGTCGAGAGCATATACATCGGTCATACCCGAAACATAGTCGACTATCGCCTGAATCTTTCCGTAGAGCGAGGGCGAATCTATCTGATACTGTCGCGGAATCTGAGATAAAAGCAACCGCGAGTAATTAAAGTCGGGATTCACTACCGCATCAGTCAGTTTCTCCATCAAAAACGTAATTATCCGGTTACCGGCCAACTCAATCTCTACAACATCGGGAGCGCTGTAGATACTGCTCCAGGATAGCTCGACACACCGTTTGTAGGCCGTTCGCTCAAGCATTGGTATAAAATCAAGCAATTGACCGTTGAACTCGCCCCGAAGTATAGCTTCCTCATTGTCAACAAAGACATCTACACAACAGTTTACCAATGTCCCTATTACACACGACCGCAAGTAGGCGATGCGCTCATTCGGGTCGTCAATATGGGAAAGCACCTCTTGATTATGAGCTCGGCGGTCGCTATCAAAGAAACTGAGCAACAATGGCTCAACAACATCCCCGCGAAGTATTCCCAGCTTGTGGGCATCCTCGAGGTCCATAACCTCATAGCAAATATCATCGGCAGCCTCAACCAAATAAACCAACGGATGACGCGCATATCTGACCCCCTCAGGTTTTTCTTCGAGGCACAACATACCAAGAGCGTCGGCCACTTTACAGAAATCTTCCCGCTCCTGGGTAAAAAATCCAAATTTCTGTTTGCCGCCCGAAAGCGTTGACGAGAACGGATATTTGGCAATTGCAGCCAGAGTAGAATAAGTCATGGCAAATCCTCCCTTGCGGCGCCCTTTGAACTGGTGGGTCAACAATCGGAATGCATTGGCATTACCTTCAAATCGGGTCAAATCCATCCACTGCTCGGCTGTCAGGCTCTCGCCAAACCGTTTCCCGGCTCCTTCGCTGAAAAATGTCGCTATCGCCTTCTCCCCGGAGTGGCCAAACGGAGGATTTCCCAAATCGTGGGCCAAACACGCGGCGCCTACAATCTCGCCTATCGCATCAAGACGCGACACCCACGGCTCGGCAGCATATTTTACACGGAGACGGATAGCTACCTCATTGGCTATCGACCTCCCTACACTCGATACTTCAAGACTATGGGTCAATCGATTATGAACAAAGATACTCCCCGGCAAAGGAAACACCTGGGTTTTGTTTTGCAATCGGCGGAACGGCGACGAGAATACCAACCGGTCAAAATCACGTTGAAACTCGGTTCGCGAGCTGCGACGAGGGTCGTGATAGTCTTCCAGGCCGAAACGAACATCCAGAATCAGCCTGTTCCATTCCATTTTGCCGCTATTCCTGAGAGTCGAGGTCATCATATTTTTGGAATAAAAAGTCGTTGTAAGGAAAGCGCGTGATGTGAATCTCCCGGGCTTTCTCATATATCTTTTGTTTCAACTCGTCAATGTTTATTCCCTTTTTGGCCGATATGAAAACACAGTCGTCGCGCATCCGGCTCATCCATGTCTCCCGCAATTCATCCAGCGGTATATTCTCGCGGGAACGTGGAGTCAAATCGTTTTCATCTTTGGGAACATAACTGAAGGCGTCTATCTTGTTAAAAACCATAATTACCGGCTTGTCGGCCCCGTCACACACCTCTTTCAGCGTCTTGTCAACAACCTCGATTTGCTCCTCAAAGTTGGGATGGGAAATATCAACGACATGAAGCAGCAAGTCCGACTCGCGCACCTCGTCGAGCGTTGATTTGAATGAATCAACAAGGTGGGTGGGCAACTTGCGTATGAAGCCTACGGTATCGGTCAGCAACATGGGCAAGTTATCAATAGTTATCTTACGAACGGTGGTGTCAAGCGTTGCAAATAGCTTATTCTCGGCAAATACATCGCTTTTGCTGATGAGGTTCATCAGCGTTGATTTGCCAACGTTGGTGTAACCAACCAAGGCCACGCGCGTCAGTTTACCGCGATTCTTGCGTTGCACAGCCTTCTGTTTGTCAATCGCCTTAAGCTCCTCTTTAAGGCGAGAAATTCGGTCGAGAATGATTCGACGGTCGGTTTCTATCTGAGTCTCGCCGGGACCCCTCATTCCTATACCTCCGCGCTGACGCTCAAGGTGTGTCCACAGACGAGTCAGTCGCGGCAACAGATACTGATACTGAGCAAGCTCAACCTGCGTTTTGGCATTTGCCGTCTGGGCACGTTTGGCAAATATATCGAGGATGAGTGTCGTGCGGTCAAGTATTTTTACTTTCAGTTCTCGCTCGATATTGCTCACCTGCTTGGAGGTCAAATCATCGTCAAAAATAACCATGCCAATATCGTTCCCCTCGACAAACTGCCTTATCTCTTCTAATTTACCTTTGCCGACATACGTTCTGGGATTAGGATAATCAAGCCTTTGCAGAAAACGTCTCACCGTTTCTGCGCCGGCAGTATCGGCCAGAAAAGCGAGCTCATCAAGATACTCATTGGCTTTCTGTTCATTCTGAGTTGCCGAAATTAATCCAACCAAAACGGTGCGCTCGGTTGTCAGTTTATCTATAATCAGATCTTTCATTTCTTACAACAGAGTTAATTTTCGGTGTTATATACCCAGTCCAACTCATCCCATTCTCCGTCATCCCCGAAATCTTCATCTTCGGGCTCCTCCTGAATTGGTTCCGGTTCAAATATAAATTCATCCTCTTCGCGAACGCGGTGATGGCCGTCAAGAGGGCGATGGGTGATTGGTGCAGTCTCTATGCGGTTGCTTTCGGCAGTAATTTCACGCCAAAGCATATCCTTAAGTTCTGTAAGCGCCATTCCCGATACCGCCGAGATAAACACGTGCGGAACACCCTCAGGAAGTGTCGATTCCATTTCCGCTATCAATTCATCGTCGAGCATGTCACTTTTGGAAATGGCCAATATGCGCGGTTTGTCGGCCAACTGCGGATTAAATTGTTCCAACTCGCGTGAAAGTATCTTATATTGCTCGGATATGTCGTCGGCGTCGGCCGGAACCATAAACAACAGTACCGCATTGCGCTCGATGTGTCGCAAAAACCTAAGGCCCAGTCCTTTCCCCTCGCTGGCACCTTCGATAATACCGGGAATATCGGCCATGACAAACGAGCGATTGTCGCGATAGGCAACTATGCCCAATTGCGGCTCCATGGTGGTAAACGGATAATCGGCTATCTTGGGCCGCGCTGCTGAAAGCGATGACACAAGAGTTGACTTGCCCGCATTGGGAAAACCTACCAAACCTACGTCAGCCAAAAGCTTGAGTTCCAGGATAACACTGCGCTCCACTGCCGGTTCTCCCGGCTGCGCATAGCGGGGAGTCTGATTTGTAGCACTTTTGAAATGCCAGTTCCCGAGGCCACCACGACCACCTCTGAGCAAACGCACCTCTTGACCGTCTTCTGTCACTTCCGTGAGATATTCGCCTGTTTCAGAATCAAATACCACCGTTCCACACGGCACCTCAACAATAACATCCTCGCCATCCTTTCCAAACGAGCGCCCTCCTGAGCCGCTCTGACCGTTACCTGCAAAAATGTGACGGCGATATTTCAACGGCAGGAGTGTCCACATATTCCGGTTACCTTTCAGAATAATATGCCCTCCGCGACCGCCATCACCTCCATCCGGTCCCCCTTTGGGAACATACTTGGCACGGTAGAAATGGCGCGAACCTGCACCCCCTTTTCCCGAGCGACACAAAATTTTTACATAGTCTATAAAATTGGTATCTGCCATGTTCTGAATCTTTTAGATAGGATAGTTAACGATTGTTTTCCGACAGGCGGTTATGATGTGTCATCAATTCGCGAGCATGATTGAAATCTACAGGATTGCCTATATCAATCCACGTGCCGTTAATAGGAAAATAAGTAACAAGCCGGCCTTCTTTGATTGCCTGCTCCATTAAATCTGTTGCGTCAACACGTGTTGTACCGTCTAAGCGCTCCAGCAAGGCGTTGTTAATCAGGTAGATACCCGCGTTGGCATAGTAGGAATATGACGGCTTTTCGCTGAGCGAGATAACACGCTGATTATCAGTTTCCAAAATCGCGTATGGAACCGACACGTTATATGGCACGACAGCAACCGTAATGTCGGCGCCGGTGGCTGTGTGTTTCAGATAGAAATCCTCAAATGAAATTGTAGTCAGTAAGTCGCTGTTCATCAGCAAAGTAGTTCCTCCCGGCCGATGTGTAACCAACCCTGCCGAACCAACAGTTCCCAAATATTGTTTTTCCCTGATACACTGCACTTTAACTCCGGCAATCGGATGCGCGAAATGTTCGTGAATCTGCTCAGCTAAATAGTTGGTAGTCACTGTTATATCATCGATTCCAACCGATGCAAGTGCCTCTATATTGTAATCGATAATCGCTTTTCCGCCTATCTGAAGTAACGGTTTTGGTGTGTCGAGTGTTAACGGGCGCAATCGCTCGCCGCGCCCCCCGGCCATCAATATCGCGCTTACGGGCAACACTGTCGACGTTACCCTTGTGTCGATTATCCGAACTACATGATGATTCTCGTCAAGCACAGGCACAAGCCTAATCCCCATCTCGCGAATCTCGCGCAACCGGCCAACATCCAACGGATGATTGTCGGCCAGCCACTTAAACTGCCGGTGCATTACCTCCTCGACAGGTGTATCTATTGACCGGCCGGCAAGAAGGCCGCGCCTGGCATCGCCATCGGTCAGCGTACCAACCATCGCGCCGCTGTCATTTACAATCAACAACGTCATCACGCTGCCCGACAAGCGATTGAGTCTGTTAAGCGCCTCAAGCAGTGTAGCCGACTGATTCATTAGATGTTTTTCCATAACTTGATGTTATCTATGCGATTGTTGTGAGGCAATAAGTTCGGCGATAGTCCAGTCAAGCTGAGTATCTATATCAACGCTCCGCTCGCGAGGCATTTCTACCGGAAGTCTACGTGGCATTAACCCAAGTGACATTTCTCTGATTGACTGCGGATTAATAACATAAACAGCGCCGTTATACTGCCACGCTTTTGGCGCATCCTGGCGCCGCGTCAGCAATCCGTCTCCCTTACTGACCTTTAGCATTCCGGTTGAAGAATCGGTTTCAAAACAGTCATAGTAGGGATTGCATGCAGCAGCCGTAACACTTACCACCATATCAACCTCACGCGACTGATACAACGCAAGAGCTCGGTCAACATCATCACGACAACGCAGTGGCGACGTTGGCTGGAGGAGTACAACAACATCAAAATCAATCCCCTTTTCTTCTGCCCAATCCATTGCGTCAAGTATCACTTCACGCGAGCCCGCCGCGTCGGTTGCAAGCGCAGCCGGTCGGCGATAAGGAACTGAAAGCCCACACCCCTCGGCCACTGCTGCAATCTCGTCGTCGTCGGTCGACAGAATAACCCGCTCGGGGTCTGTGCCACCTTCAAGAGCCACCTCTATTGAATAGGCTATCAGCGGTTTCCCCAAAAACGGCTTGATATTCTTGCGTGGGATTCCTTTACTGCCGCCACGCGCCGGGATAATATACAGCGGTTTAAGCGTCATAGAATTTTTTGATTATGTTAAGCGGCGCCGTTGATATGGCATTAACCATTATATCCAGCGTATCAGGCTTGTAATATGGATTTTCGGCCCGGAGAGCTATTTCCTTGCCCTCCGGCGAAAGTGCCACCCTCAACGCATCTGCAATCGAATCGACATCGTCAGTTGCGTGAAACACCGATTTTCCGGCAAGACGCCCTTGCTGCCTGATACCGATATCAACAGTTGGAATATGGGCTGTAGGGACCTCGACAAGTCCGCTCGACGAATTTCCCACAACCGCTTTCACAAACTGTAACATACTAAGATAGCGCATTTTACCGAGGCTCGGTATTACTTTTATTTGCTCCGGCCGGCGCTTTTGCCACCGGTCAATCTTTTCTATAATGGCTCGGCCGCCTGCATCGTTATTTGGGTATGTAACAACGACTTGTAACTCGGGGAAACGGTCGATTGCCTCAATTACAGCGTCAAAACGCTCCGCCGGATTGGCCGAGTCAAGTGTCGCCGCGTGATAGGTAAGCAAGACGGTATCGCGACAAAGGTCAATACCTGTTGACTTTTCCAGCTCGTCGCGAGTCATCAGCTTCTCGTTGAGGATATTGTAAACTCCTATTGCCCCGGTATTTATAACCGTTGTCGGATTTTCTCCCATCGCGATAATGCGCCGGCAAAACGGCTCTGTTGCAGCCAGATGCAACGATGACATCTTGGTAATTGCGTGTCTTATCGAGTCGTCAACAGCACCTTCGCTCGTTTCGCCGCCGGCAATATGGATGATTGGGACACGCATCATCAACGACGCCGACGCAACCGCAAGCATTTCAAAACGGTCGCCTAAAATCAGAGTGCAATCGGGCCTGAGTCTCTCTATGACATCCACCATGCCGTCAAGACAACGCGCCATTGCGCGCACTTTGGCTGCCTCACCGTCGCCGCCTGTTGCCATCGGCACACGGGCGGCAACATCAAAACCGTCGGCCTCAATCTCGCCAACCGTCATTCCGTATGCGGCTTCCAAATGCATATTTGTCGCAACAACACTGACTCTCACATCGTCACGCGCTGCAAGTGCCTTTGCAACCGGGCTCAGCAGACCCCACTCGGCCCGCGTTCCCGTCACTATCATTACGTGTCGTCGCTCCATCGTTTATATAATTAACTCCTCGTGTCGCGCTATGCCCGCCGGGCCGCGCGACTACGAGAAGCCTATTTTTTTACTCTTGTTATTTAGTTACCCGTTCAAGCCACTTAAGCATACCCAGCATGGCTCCCATCGAAATAACACACACAACCAGGAACATTGTCCATGCTACCCAGAGGGGGCAAGCGTTGTACACAAGCGGACCAATCCAAAGCATGAGGTTGCCAACGGCCGTTGCCCCGAGCCAAAGGCCCTGACACAATCCCTGCAAGTGCTGGGGTGCTACCTTTGACACAAACGACAGCCCAAGCGGTGAAATAAACAGCTCGGCAACCGTCATAAAGAAATAATACACTATAAGCACCCACGGTCCCGACAACATTGCCTCGCGTGTGGCAACTGCCATTTCTCTAAACTCCGTACCCGAAGGATAGGCCATAGCTACCGAATACACTGCGAGGAACAGATAGGCTACTCCGGCAATACCCATACCGATAGCAATCTTTGCCGGTGTTGAAAATTCTTTACCTCGCCTGCTAAGCGCCGAGAATATCCACATCACAATCGGCGTCAACACTATCACAAAGAACGGATTGACCGACTGCCAAATTTCGGGGGCGATTGAATCGGTTTTCACAAAGTCTCTGGCAAACAGCGACATCGACGTTCCGTTCTGATGGAACGAGAACCAGAAGAATACGGCAATTCCAAGCACTGCAAACAGCGCATACATACGCTGACGTATCTCCTTGGCCATATCAGCTTTTTCCTCTGCCGATATTGATACGCTCTCAGCTTTAGCGCGTGCCGATGGATTAGGAAGACCTTTCTTAGTGCAAACAAAAATGGTCAACGAAATCAACATTGCAGCAACCGACGCGATAAACGAATAATGGATACCGGTGTTGAATACATCCAGATACTTGCCACAAAACTCGCTCATCGACATTGAATCAACATAACCCACTTTTGCGGCAAGCGTTGTAAGATTATCCATACCCTCTGCGGTCATCGCCGAGGCATTGCCTATAAACTCGTGACACATTGCCGGGAACGATGCGTCGTAGGTCATTCCGTTGGTTTCAAGCCACCAGCTGCGCAATGCCGGCGCGATAAAGGGCGCTATCAGTCCTCCGATGTTGATAAACACATAGAAAATCTGAAAACCCGAGTCGCGCTGAGCGCTGTATTTGGGATTATCATACAGCTGGCCGACTATTGCCTGCAAATTGCCTTTAAACAATCCGTTACCGAAAGCAATCAGGAAAAGGGCGCCACATGTAAGAGTCAGCAACCACGACGAGTTTCCCTCGGTTGCAAGGATAGGTATGGCGAGTATGATATAGCCGATAGACATCACGCACAGACCGGAAATGATGGTTCCCTTATAGTTGCGAGTCTTGTCGGCTATCACACCGCCAACCAAGGCGAGAATGTAAATACCGGCATAAAAAAACGAATAAACAAGTGAACTCGTTTCCTCGCTCAAACCAAATTTTGAACAAAGAAACAACACAAGCACGGCATTCATAATGTAATAGCCGAATCGTTCGCCCATATTGCTGAGCGCGGCTGCAATCAAGCCTGGAGGATGATTTTTAAACATAGCGATAATATTGTATTGTTAATATTTTCAATCAATTACGACTGCGCACGGGTTTTAAACGCAAGCGCATACATTTTCATCTGTTTCAGCATGGCTGTCAAGCCGTTGGAGCGTGTCGGCGATAAATTTTCGGCCAACCCTATATCGTCAATAAAATGAAGATTTGCGTTAAGAATCTCATCGGGCGTATGGTCATTGAGCACATCAACCAGCATCGAGATAATACCTTTAACTATAATCGCGTCGCTATCAGCCGTATAATGAACCGTGCCCTCCGGCGTCAACCGGGCGTCGAGCCACACGCGGCTTTGACATCCCTCAATCAGATTTGACGGCGTTTTCAGTTGCTCGGCAATGGGAGGCAAGGAGTTACCCATATCGATAATCATTCCATATCGGTCCATCCAATCCTCTACATCGGTAAACTCCTCAATTATCTCTTGCTGACGTTCCTCGATTGTCATAATTTACATCATTTAGGTCAATGAAATCTTCAAATAACAAAGATACAACTAAATTTTCCCAATGCCAAATCTTTTCCCCATTTTCAACATTGTTGCCGTGGCCGCGGGGTTGCCGCCCGCCTATTCTCCCCTCTCGCTATACAAAAGATTGAGCAACGTTTGGCCAACCGCTTTCAGCGACGCCCGGTCAATATTCTCAAGATTATCGTTCAGCGTGTGCCATGTCGCCGGAAATCCCCCGGTAGCCCGGCTCTGGTGTTCCACAATGTCGATACACGGAATCCCAGCCCGATTGATATACAGATGGTCGTCGACAATCGAACCGCCAAGTTCGTTCACAAACCGGTCGCCATATCCGCCCGCGGCCGCTACGCTCCACACGCGGTCGAGCACCCCGCCGGCGGCCCGATGGGAAACATAATCCCGATGAAACACAGCCCCAGCGCCCCCTACCATATCCAGGCAAATGCCATATTTCGGCATAGTTTCGGGGGTATAAGGCAGTTGTTCTGCAAAATACTGAGTGCCGAGACACCATGTTGCCGACGTGTCGCCAAAACCGTCACTATCGCCATAATCCTCGGCGTCAACAAACAGCAAATCCACCCCCACCGGCAGCGCCTCACCCTGCAGATGACGCGCAAGCTCCATCATCACCGCCACTCCGCTACCGCCGTCGTTGGCTCCGGGGATGGGGCGGTTACGATTGGCCTTGTTGCCATCTGCGTCGGCCCACGGGCGCGTATCCCAGTGAGCCAATATCAGCACACGTTCTTTGGCGCCCCGGTTAAATCGGGCTATAATATTGGTTATAGGCAGTTTATCCCCCGTATAGGCCGTGACTTCGGCCTTTTGAGTGACGACGGTATCAGCTAAGGCCGACATCGACGCAATTATATATTCGCCACACCGGCGATGTCCCTCCGTACCCGGAACTCGCGGCCCGAAATCGAGCTGCGCCGCTATATAACCGAACGCCGAATCGGCGTCAAACACCGGCACATTCTCATACGGATTGGCCAACGGAGCCGCCGCACTCTCGGCCACCTTGGCGCCCGATTGACACGACAACATCGCCAACGCGCAGATTATCAATATCGTATGCCGGATTTTTATCATTTCTCACATCCGCAGCAGGCCTTACAGGTCCCAGATGACATACATGGCGCCCCAGGTGAATCCGGCGCCAAACGCGGTCAACACAAGGCGGTCGCCCGGCTTAAGCTGCTCGCGATACTGGTCTATACACAGCGGAATTGAGGCTGCCGACGTGTTTCCAACCTTCTCAATGTTGACAAGCACCTTTTCGGGCGCAATTCCGGCGCGCGACGACACCGCCTCGATGATACGCAGATTAGCCTGATGGGGTATCAGATAGTCTATCGACTCCATCGACAGATTGTTGCGCTCGGCAATCTCAAGCGTCGATTCAAGCATATCGGTTACCGCATGCTTGTAAACCGTGCGCCCATCCTGGAACAGGAAGTTCTGCCCGGCCTTGACCGTCTCCACCGTCGTTGGGAGCACCGAGCCGCCGGCCGGCATCAGCAAGTGGTCGCGGCCTATGCCATCTACATGGAACACTCCGTCAATGATACCAACCTCCCTGTCGGTCGGCTCCACAAGCATTGCCGCCGCGCCGTCGCCAAAGAGAGCGCACGTTGAGCGGTCTTCATAATTCACCATCGACGACATCTTCTCGGCGGCTACAACCACCACCTTCTTGTACATCCCCGAGCGAACGTAGGCCGCTGCATCCTGCAGTGCTACCAAAAATCCGGCACACGCAGCCTGAATATCGTAGGCATAACAGCGCGTCAGGCCACACCGGTAAGCGATAACCGACGCCGTCGACGGAAAGCGATAGTCGGGATTAGACGTGGCGCATATCAGCAATTCCACCTCCTCGGCCTTGGTCCCGGTAGAGTCGAGCAACCGTTTTACCGCCAGCTCGCCCATGTATGACGACCCTTCGCCATCTTTTTTGAGGATGCGGCGCTCTTTAATGCCTACTCGCGTGGTTATCCACTCATCGTTGGTATCTACCATTTTCGACAGCATCTCGTTGTCGAGGATATCGTCGGGGATATATGATGAAACTCCCGATATTCTTGCGTATATCATTGTAAATAGTCGTTTTGGAGTGTTGATTTGTCGGGAGAGAGTCTTTTGTTTTTTTATTCAGGGGTATATATACAACACACTTGGGCACCGATGCTCACCGGCTTCGGCCTCACACTCTCTTTTTCTTCCGTGTGAAACCGCCTCCCGGAGGTCATCGAGCCGACGTGTTGTCCTTTTCAGCGATGTCAGCAAGCCGGTTCAAGCCGACCGGCTATCAGATTGCTGCCTCTTTTACTATCGCCTGCTTGCCACGATAATAGCCACACTCGCCACATACGGTGTGATATACGTGCCATGCTCCGCAGTTAGGGCAAAGAGCTAATGTAGGTGCTACTGCCTTGTCGTGCGTGCGACGCTTTGCTGTACGAGTCTTTGACTGTTTGCGTTTAGGATGTGCCATTGTTGTTTATGTTTTACTAATTATTATCTGTCAATTTTTTCAACTGATTCCACCGTGGGTCAGTTACCGCCTCATCGCCGGATTCCTCGCGCTCCTCTACATCCGCGGCGCGCATGCTCCACAGCAACTCGCTCATATCCGCGTTACACTCCCCCTCGGCGTGGTTGTGGGAGATTGGAATAGTCAGCGCTACAGTGTCATATATCAGCGGAGCCACATTCAGATAACGGTCACTCGAAGGTATCTCAAGTATATCGTCATTCTCATCGTTGTATCGCTCGCCATAGCGAACGGCAACATTGTAGCTCGCGGCCACCGGCAAAACCATGTCGTCTAAACATCGGTCACACGCCACCGTGATTTCGCCGTTTATACAAAACCGCAAGTCGTAAAACTCATGACGGCGAGTCACGTTAAGTTCAACCGTCAGCTCGGCATCCCTTATATCCGCGCTCTCCATCGCCTCAAAGAATTGCCCGTCAAGGTGATATTCAAACGTTTGCGTTCCGTCAGGCAACCCTATCAGCGCGATTTTATACTCCGACATTTGTTCCACAGGCTTTATCTGTTGAAAAAAAGCGGTGCAAATTTAGCTAAGTTTGCTGTAACTTGCAACTTTTACACCGTTTTTTCAATTAACTATATCTATTTTCCTCGATGACGGGCTGCTCGTCAATCATTACGACGCGGGCGACGCGGACCGTTGAATCCACCTTCGCGGCGAGGCCGGTCGTCGCGACGGGGGCGGTCAGCTCGGGGTGCGCGCTCGCGGTCAACCCACCCTTCGGGTTTGGGCTGCAAGGCTCGCATCGACAACCTGAATTTACCCGTTTTCTTGTCTATTTCAATCAGTTTAACCTCCACTTCGTCACCCTCTTTGAGGCCCGAAGCTTCCATGTTTTCAAGTCTGTTCCACGAAATCTCGCTGATGTGAAGCAGGCCGTCACGATTGGGCATAAACTGAACGAATGCGCCAAAATCGAGTATCGACTGAACCGTACCCTTGTAAACCTTGCCCTCCTCGGGAAGTTCCACGATAGCATTTATCATTTCGAGAGCCTTGTCGATTGAATCCTTGTTGGCTGCGGCAACCTCGATATAACCCTCTTCGTTAATCTCGTCGATTGATACAGTAGCCCCGCTGGCTTCCTGGATTCCTTGGATAATCTTTCCGCCCGGGCCTATCACTGCGCCTATCAGCTCCTTAGGTATCGTCATCGTAACGATGCGCGGAACGTGAGGCTTGTAATCCTCGCGAGCCTCGGGTATAGTGTTCTCTATTATGTCGAGAATGTGAAGACGGCCGTCGCGTGCCTGGTTTAGCGCACGCTCCAATATCTCATACGAAAGTCCGTCACACTTGATATCCATCTGCGTTGCCGTGATTCCCTCGCGGGTACCGGTAACCTTGAAGTCCATATCGCCAAGGTGGTCTTCGTCGCCAAGAATATCACTCAGGATAGCATACTTCTGATTGTCGGTAATCAGACCCATGGCGATACCGGCCACCGGGCGTTTCATCTTGACACCGGCGTCGAGCAGCGACAATGTTCCGGCACACACCGTTGCCATTGACGACGAGCCGTTAGACTCGAGAATATCGCTCACTATTCGGCACACATACGGGAACCCATCGGGGAACATACGCTTAAGCGCACGGTGAGCCAGGTTACCGTGACCAACCTCACGACGCCCTACGCCGCGCGTCGGCCGTGCCTCGCCCGTCGAGAAAGGAGGGAAATTATAGTGCAACAGGAAGCGTTCGCGGCCCTGATTGAGCACATCGTCAAGAATCTTCTCGTCGAGCTTCGTGCCCAGCGTACATGTAGCAAGCGCCTGCGTCTCGCCGCGTGTAAACACTGCCGAGCCGTGAGGTCCCGGCAAATAGTCTACCTCACACCATATCGGGCGGATGTCGGTAGTCTTGCGGCCGTCGAGGCGCACACCCTCGTCAAGAACACAGCGGCGCATCGCCTCCTTCTCAACATCATGATAATACCGTTTTACCAGCGGAGTTTTCTCCTCGCGTTCCTCCTCGGGAAGCGACTCAATATATTCGTCACAGATAGCCGCAAACGACTCCGCGCGCCAGTGCTTGTCGGCGCTGCCTGTCTTGGCTATCGCATAAGCCTTGTCATAACATTTGGCGTGAACATCCTTGCGAAGCTCCTCGTCATTAACCTCGTGACAATATTCGCGCTTAACAGTCGACCCAACCTCCTCGGCCAGTTCAAGCTGCGCCTTGCACTGAACTCTGATAGCATCGTGGGCTGCACGGAGAGCCTCAAGCAGGTCAGCTTCCGAAACCTCATCCATTTCACCCTCCACCATCATTATATTATCGTAGGTAGCTCCGACCATCAGCTCCATATCAGCCTTTTCAAGCTGTTCAAACGTCGGGTTGATTACCATTTCACCATTGACGCGAGCCACTCTGACCTCGCTTATAGGACCGTTGAACGGGATGTCGCTGACAGCCAGCGCAGCCGAGGCCGCAAGGCCTGCAAGAGCGTCGGGCATATCAACGCCGTCGGCCGAATACATCGTGATATTTACAAACGTATCTGCGTGATAATTGTCGGGGAAAAGCGGGCGCAGAACGCGGTCCACCAAGCGCGCCGTCAATATCTCATAATCACTCGCGCGACCCTCGCGTCTGAGAAATCCGCCCGGGAAACGACCGTTTGACGAAAATTTCTCCTTATACTCTACCTGCAAGGGCATAAAATCAACCCCTTCGCCGGCCTCCTTGGCCGTTACAACTGTCGCTAAGAGCATCGTGTTGCCCATGCGCACTTCTACCGCTCCATCGGCTTGCTTGGCCAATTTCCCGGTCTCTACCGTGATATTGCGGCCGTCGGGCAGCGCGATGGTTTTCTTAATTGGATTCATAAAAATTTCTTATTGTCTTAATATACAGCTTTTTATCATCTACAGTCACGCAAAACCGCCCCCGACATAGACCTATTCGGCGACGACACGTTCCCAAAACAGCCACAAAGATACAAAAAAAAATACAACCACGCAACCCCAGGCACCTCCCACGCCGCGCCAGCCCGGAAAGCAGGCTTCCAAGCCTGCGGCTTTCGCGGCGACCCATCCTGCCGTTTTTTCCGCAGGCTTGGAAGCCTGCGGCTCCGGGCCATTCCACCGTTTTCCTGCCAATTGCCCGGAGGGCATAAAGATTGTTAGCCCCCGACAAAGGCCCGAGGAGCGCCAGCGACGCAGGACCGGTCGGGGGTTCCTGCGCCATCACAGCCACCCTTTGCCCCTTATATAACTTCTATAACTTAACCCATCGCCGGGCGCCCGGGCGGCATGCAGAAAGCGGGGCGCCCGGCAAATGGGCGCCCCGCTATTGTGGATTCAGTCCTGTCAGGACCTTACTTTATCGCTATCTTCTCTACTGTAACACCGTTTGAGCGGATATAAATACCGGGCTGCAAGTTTTCAGCCTTATACTCAACGCCCTTAAGGTCAAAGTAGCGCCACTCGGCGTCGTCGCCGGTAATCGTCAGAATGCCCGACCATGTAATCTCAAATTCAATTACAAGCGGTTCCGACTCCTTGCCCGACGGGCTTACAGCCGTAATCTTCGCCGTGTACTTGCCGGCACCGAGACCCTCCAGCGTATAGGCTGTCTCCTCGGCTTCACCGACTTTCTCGCCGTTAACCTCTACGGTGAATGTGTACCCGAAGTAGTCATACTCGCTCGGGTCCTCGATATCCTCAAGACCCCATGCAAGCTCTACGTCAAACTTGCCCTCGGTCGCGGTTGTAACAACCTCGGCAGTTCCGCCGGTCGGATTGAGAACATTCTCCTCCAGCGCTATTGTAACGCCGTCATTATCCTTGTGCTCGGCCTGGCCGCTGTAGGTCTTGTAAAGATAGCCTGCATTCAGAATGCTGACTTCATACTTGCCCAGGGGCAGCGCTTCAAATGTAGCAACGCCATCGGCGCCCGTAACAGCTACAAGGCTTTCGGTCTCCTCGGCATTCTCTTCATCCTCAACCGTGGGAGTTACATACACGGCCACGCCCTCTATCGGGGTCGCATCCTCGTCGTCGCCCGTAACAGTTACCTTGAAGTCATAGTGACGCTCGCCAAGGTTGATTGTCACGCCTACATTATCCTTGTGCTCTACCGTGCCCTCATAGGGGGTTACATATACTCCCGGCTCGGGAATGCTTACGGTATATGTGCCAAACGGCAGCGCCTCGAATGTTGCCACACCATTGTCGTCGGTGGTTGCCTTGATAACCTCGGTGTCTTCGGCCTCCTCTGCATCCTCGGTGTCTTCGGCGGCCTCATCGGCAACGCCGGCAGCCTCGTCGTCATCCTCGGCAGCTGCGGCAGTCAGATACACATCCACGCCGGCAAGTGCCGTTGCATCAGGACCGATTACAGTTACCTTGAAGTCATAGATGGGGAGCAATGCTATATCGTTTGCCTCCTCGGTGTTGAGCTCGGTGGCCTCTGATGCATAGTAACCCTGGGCTGTTGCGCTTACGGTGTACTCGAGGTCATCGCGATAGAGAACCATGCTCCACGCGCCATCCGCGTCGGTTTCTGCCTCATAATACACATCCTCATCCTTGGCCTGTACCTTAACTACCGCACCCTCGATAGGTTCGCCGGTAAAGCTGTCTTTTACCGTTCCGGTCACCGGAGTAAGCTCCTTCTCGGTCGAAAGAATAATTACAGGCATACCACCGGTAGTATTTGAACCGGCTCCTGATTCAAAGGATGGGCGTGAGTCAATACCGTGGTATCTGGTCACACGATCTTTATCACCAGTTCTACCAAAATAAACTTGTTTCCATTCTCCACTCGGAGCTAATGATTGAATTGTTACGCGAAGATTCTTGGTAGGATCATAATCAAAAGCTTCATCGAGAACAAATTCCATGACAGACATATCTTCGATACCGGTACCTGCTGTTTCAAACGTATAACCACCCGATTCTACATTTGCTCCATTTACCACACCGGTAATTTCATATACTTTAGTCATGTCATTTGTGCTTGTATACGCATTCCCAACTACTTTGTCATCCGTATTCTGCAGCCAGATTGTAACTTTCTCTGCCTTATGAACGGCAGCTGTCTTATAATAAGGATACGCAATCTTTACAATCTTGTTCCCTTTAAGACCATTCAGGTCATCAGAGGTATAGATGAATTCTGATTTTGAATTACAGTAGTTCAAACGAAGTGGGATATCCGAACTTGAATTAGTCACCTCCCCAACTTGAACCTCATTTATAGCTGCTTCCTCTTGTACAGTTACACTAACTTCCTGAGATTTAACGGTGTAATCACCAATAGCAATCTCGGCATAAAGCGCTGTCTCGCCCGATACGTGAGGCACATACTCAAACTCGTATGTAACAGCCTCGCCGGCCTCTATTACCTGAGCCTCGGCAGTTGCAACGGCTTCACCGTTGGCATAGAGCGTTACGGTTTGGCCCTCGGCCTCAACATCTACTGTATTGATATTTCTGAACGACGCGCTGAATGTCAGCGGATTGTTTACCATTTTGGTCTTGCCGGCCGCAGCCGATTCGGGCACGATGTCGTAGGGAACTTCTACCAACTTACCGCCCACAAAGTTGTCAACCAACACGTAACCGGCTGTAAACGAAATGTAATAGTTGCCGGCAGGCATATCAAACTCAAAGCGCTTCAGCATATTCTGACCGCTTGCGCCACTATATTGCCCCACACCGGGGAAAGCATTCACCTCTGTTCCTGCTACGGTTGGAGTTATTGTACCCAGCTCGGTCCAGTTTGTACGGTCAGCCGAATAGGATACAATCAATTTTACATCATTACCATAATTTGTTTTCTTTGCAGCGTAGAACGAAATCTTATCTCCTTCGGCAAACTGCATCAACGGTGAATACAACTCATGGCCCGGAGTATTATTTCTGCCATTCGACAGACGACCGTCATTAATATTATATTCAGGCCAATATGTGTTCCCCGAAGTTGATCTTAGACGTTCGTCGGGCGATGATGAATACTCTCCAACGCTCCACGAGTCACTTCCTACCGGGGCATACCAGTCGGCCATCGCCTCCTCTATGTTCTCAAAATCGGCAAAGAATCTATCTTCGGCAACAACGTCGCCCGAAACGGTCATATTATCTCGTATTGCAATGCCGTTTTCATCCGTAATGAACTTGACATTACCCTCCTTGTAACCCTGCTCTCCGCCGATTACTACCGTAACATCTTTCGGGTCGGCTCCGCTGGCAATCGTGTAGGGGAACTCTATATCCTCTACCGTTATATCACCGTCGTCAAGACCCTCGCCCGTAATATTAACTCCGGTTATTACCAGGTCGGCTGGACCGCTGTTGCTGATATGAAATATCTTCTCTACTCTGCCCTTTGCCGCTCCAAAATAGATATTTTTTTCGGGATCGGTAGCCTGAGAATTAGTCTTACTTGTATTTTGGTCATATCGGATATTCATTATACCCTTGTAGGGTTTAATCCTGAAATACCCTAAGTTTCTGAATGCACTTGATGCATAAGCATCGCAGATAGCATATATATTTCCAATGGCTATTTCTCCGTATGAATCAGGATTCACATCGGTCGGAACAGGATATTTTCCTTCAATTTCAATCTCTTTTGATTCATCGACTGCAAAATCGGGAAGATCTATGGTTACAAATGATGGTTCATATACATTACCGTTGCTGCTTGTCAAATATTTAGCCATGGACAACGTAAAATTCTCCCCTTCAGTAGATTTACCAAGTGCAACATTACCGGTATTCTTTATGGTTACTTTTGCTGATATGGTAACATATCCATCAGGGTCGGCATTTACGGTCGTACCACTTGTCACCGTATGAGCTGTGATTTCCAGTTTTTTAATAACAGGAATCAATGCACTGCCGGCCGAGAAGTCATCGATATAAGCATTGCTAATACGGAAACCGTAGCGCTGATATTCATTAGACTCAAATGAATACTCTTTCCATTCTGATGTAGACGACGGCCAATCTTCAACTGTGTAAAACAAATCTTGGGTAGGTTCACAAGATAATGTTCCGTTAGTATCAGTTATTTTATAAACCTCAATAACCGGAGCGGAATAAGTACTGTATCGTCTAACATAGAATTTTATAGTTCCTTTTACGTGAGGTGTAACTGCGAAAACATAATTCGATCCACTTTGACCGTAATATGTACCATAACACTTACCACCGCCGTGTGGCGATGACGTACTTGAACCTAACGATGATATACTACCACTCTTAGTCCACCTTTCCCATCCGACACCTATAGTCGTCGAAGTAGCATCCTCAAAGCCCTCCGTGTAGTTGGTTTTCTCTAAGTATCCCTCCGGGACTTGCGCCCTCACTAAGGAACTCATGCCGAGAACAACCGCTATCGTCAGGAGAACCCGTCTGATTGTTAATTGTTTCATAAGCATTAATGTTTAATGATAGATTTGTAGATTGTTATTTCACTAATATCTTCGTAACGCTGCCGTCACCACGGCGAACGATGTAAACGCCCGGAGTCAACCTATCGCCGGCCACCTGAACTCCCTGAAGGTTATAGTAGGTCGTCTCGCCGGGGAGCTCGCTATGCACAACCTTGATTCCGCTCATTTCAAACGAATCAAAGTTCTCATAGTAGAAGTCGTCAAAGAACGCCACATACGAGTTGTGCGGTCCCAGGTGACGCAATCCTACATAAATCTCCTTGCCCGCATAGGCCGACAGGTCGATTGTGTACTCCGTGAACTTGCCATCCTTGTCGTAGGCCAGCTCGGTTTCTTTCTTCACCTTGTCGATAAAGTTGGCCACCTCGGCACCCTCGGTGCTAACCCACACCTCAAAGCGGTGGTGGATGAAATCGTTAAACTCGTCGTTAGTCGCATAGCTCTTGCCATAGAAACGGAACTGCGATTCGGCGGTCGCCGCCATCTTGGGCGAGATAATCCAGTCTTCGGCCGAAATAAATTCGTTGGCCGAGCGGAACGCTGCAAGAACCTGGTCGCCCGAACGGGGATAAACGTTGCGCCAGTCGGCATAATCGCGCGTAACGTTCAGAACTATGAACGCCATCGGCTCTCCGGCGTTGGGATAATCGATTACGCTCGACTTAACCGTGATTTGCTTATCCACATCCACCGTGGTCAGGCCGGCCGGTTTCAGGCTGCCGTGCTCGTCATCCTCAAAGTCAAAATAGAGGGTTGTGGCCGGAAGTGCGGTTGCCACGAGTGGTAACGTTACGCTCTTGCCACCCTCAAAGGCTACTGTAAGCTCGCCCTTAACCTCGGCGGCCTCGCTGCCGGCGGCAAATTCTATCGTGACTGTCACAGCCTTGTTGGCCTCCAAAGTCTGACCCTCCTTGAGGTCGCTGTCAAAACGCTCGTCGCCGTAGGTCACCGACGCTATCTTCAGCGGCTGCAATCCGCCGTTGGTCAGCGTCACATATTTCTTCGAGGTCTCTACAGTGTTGGCATTAACCTCGCCGAAGTTAAACTCTGCAACATTGAAATAGGCCGGAGCCGCACCGCTTTCGCTCTCTATCACGATATTGTCGAGCGACACGCCGCGACGACGGTTACCCTGCTGGAGGTCATAACGCCAGCGCAGCTGAACTATCTTGCCGGCATAGTCGGCCAGCGATATTGCTTCACGAACCCAATACTCCGATTCCTCCGAGATTATCGCCAGCTGCTGCCACTCGCCGTCGGCCTCGGCTATCTCTACATAGCAGGCGTCGTTGCCGTCATGGGCCGTCGTGGTGTTGCGGGCATTGCCGGTCTCGTCTTTGGCAAGTACTGCCGGCGCATTGTTACCCCAGAAGAATGTGAGCATCATCGTGTCGTCGGCCGGGAGCTGGATTTCGGGCGTTGTAAGCGTTGCCGATGTGTTGCTCACCGTGCCCGACGCAAATGCTATCTGCTTGCCGTCAAACACTCCTATCTCGCTTATGCCCCACTTGGTTGTTCCAGTGGCGGTTGTTCCCCAGCCCAACGGGAATGCCTTTGCCGGCTCCTCAAAACCCTGGCTGTAGGGGAAAGTCTTGATACTCTGGTCGGCCATCGTGGTAAAGCTCCACACCGGCACATTGGCCGCATCGCCGGTCGCATTTGTCGGAACTACCTTCCAGTAATATTTCGTGTTGTATTCCAATCGCGGCACGGCGTAGCTTGTCGCTTCGGTCACCGCTCCATCTACTACATCAAACTTCTCGGCCGTCGTGCCGACGCTCACCTTGTAGCTCGTTGCAAAAAGCGTCGACGCCCACTCGAGAATCAAGCCGCTGTTTACCTGGTCAACCGCTCCATCCTTGGGCGATACTGCCGTAGTGGCCGCGGGAACGCCGCCGGCACCGTAGAACGGCGGCAGCACGATGGCGTCAAGGAAATAGTTGCTGTATTCATAGTCATAAATCGTCGGGTCGAGGTCGGGGATATAATACGCCCAGCGAACGTAACAGTTATCGCCCAGGTCGCTGCCCAGCGTCACTTTTGCCTGCGCAACCTCCTCAACATAGTCGTTGAGGCTCCACAGCGTTTTCCAGGTCTGACCACCGTCGGTCGACAGTTCAAGGTCCACATAGTTCTCCACGCCATAAAGGTCGTCGGTCATATAGGCCAACTGATTGATATAGGAGAACGCAACAAAATGCTCGGTATCGCCGCTCAAATCCAGGCGCGGGGTGGTAAGATAATGCACCGCCGGGCTCATCGTGAGGTTGACGTATGTACACCAATCTCCCGAGAAACTTGAGTTGAGCGCGTTCCAGTTTCCTGTTTTGGCCCAGCCTGTTGGCGGGAACTGATTGCTCTCAAAGTTTTCTACATTATACCCTTCGGGAATGGGGGTCTTCGAGCCGGTCAGCTTTATCTCTACAGGCTCGCCACCCTCGATATTCAGCTTCATTGTGGCGGTTGCAGCCCCGTTAACCGTCGGGATATAACGCACGTTGAAAAATATCGAGCGGTTAGGTTCCACATTGACATCGGCCGGGTTGAGCATGCAGATGAAGTCGCTCCCCTCAAGGCCCTCGATGCTTGTGATTTTAAGATTTCCCTTGCCGCTGTTGGTCAGCGTTATTGCCTCCGAGTTGGAGATTGTTCCAACGTAGGTTCGGGGGAATGTATAGGCGGTTTGCGACAGGTCGGCCACCGGACCCGATGCCGGGTTGTACTCGTCTATCACTACATCGTCGATAGTGGCACTGTTGGCAAAACTGTTATCAAAATCTTTCTTAAGCCAGGCAAATCCAACCTCAACTTTCTTTCCGGCCCATGCCGAAATATCTACTGCCGAATGGTTTGTTTCCCAGTTGCTTGACTGGCCCCATGGAAAGGCCACGCCCGAGGCTTCACACATATCTCTGTCAGCGGCGGCAAACACCGTTGTCCACTCGCCTCCCGGCTCGCGCACCTTCACCAGCAGGTCGCTGCACTGATTGGTCAGCGTCGCGGTGGTGGATTGCTGCCACAGGAAATCCACTTTATAGCTCTTTCCGGCCTCTAGCGTCAACTCCGGCGACACAAGCGTCACCTCATACGGGCCCTCATCATTGAAACAGGCTCCGCCTCCCTGCAAGGAGCGCTTGCCCGAAAGTCCGTTTCCAACCGATTTCCATGTAAAGGTTGTCATGCTGCCTGCCGACTGAAGCTGAAATTCTCCCTCTACCTTCCAGTCGCCAAGACCCGAGGTCGTTGTATAATCCTCAAAATCGTCGCTCAGAAGCGGCGCGGCCTGTGCGGTTCCTATTGAAACCACACAAGCCAATAAACCTGTTAATATATCCTTTTTCATCATTATCTGATTATAATCTTTTCTGCCACACCATTCTTGCGGCTAATGTAAATACCCGGAGTTGCATTGTCGCGGCTGACGCGAACGCCGTTGAGATTGTACAGTTCTTCGGCGGCGTTGCCCGACTCGATTACAACATTCTCTATTCCGGTCTCTTTTCCGTCAAAATGCTCAAACCAGAAGTCATCAAAGAATGAAACAAATCCATCCTTGTCGGCTGTGTGACGAACGGCTACATAAATCTCCTTGCCGGCATAGCTGCTCAAATCCACGTTATACTCTGTCCACTTACCTTCGGTTCCGGCCCAGGGTATCTTCTGCGACGACAATACGCTCTCAAAGCTTGCTATCTCCTTGTCGGTTGTCGACACAAGCACCTCGACGTGATTCTGCGAGAACACCTGCGTCTCGTCGCCGTAACACTTGGCATAGAAGCGGAAGTTACTCTGCGCGGTTGCTTTCAGCTGCGACGAGATTATCCAGTCGTCGGTATCGCGATTGCCGGTCGACTCGCCAAACGATGCGAGAACCTGCTCGCCGCTGACAGGATAAACGTTGCGCCAATCGGCGTATGCGCCCGTGCAGTTGAGCACGATGTAGGCAAACGGCGTGCCGCGCTTGGGATAATATATCATAATCGGCTCTACGGTGGCATAGCCGTCACGGTCTACGGTCGTAAATTCGGCCGGCTGTGTCGACGCATGCTCATCCTCCTCAAAGCCATAATAGTAGATATCGGCCGCCAAGGTTGTTCCCTTAACGGGGAATGCTGCCGACAGCCCGTTCTCAAACGTTACCGTCATTTCATCCTCAACCTCGCCGGCGGTTGTTCCGGCTGCGTAGGTCACGGCCAGCGATGCCGAGCGGTTTGATGCTATCTCGGTGCCGGCTGCCAAGGTTGTGGTGAAGTTGGCTGTCTTAAACGCCACGCTCTTAACTTTCAATGCGTCAAGACCTATATTCGACAGCAAGATTGGATTGCGCGACGTCACGCTCTTGCCGTTGTTCACATATCCTGCATCCCACGACTCATAGTTGAACGCTACCATCGCCTTATCGCCCGAAATGCTCTCTATCAGCACGTTGTCAAGCGATGCTGCGGCAGCCATCATATTGTAAACCTCATAACGCCAGCGGAACGCAACTGTCTTGCCGGCATACTCTTTCAACGGGAAGCTTTCACGATACCAGTATTTGGTCTCGCCCTCCTCGTGCAGCATTGCCAGATTTTTCCACTCGCCATCTACCTCGATGTCAAAGAACACGCAACACTGCTTGCCGGGCTCGGTGGTGGTGTTAACCCGCTCTCCGGTCTCGTCGATTGTCAGCCCGACGGGAGCTGCGTTACCCCACACGAACGATATCAGCGACTCGCTTCCGGCAGGTATCTTAATCTCGGGCGTTTCAAGTATCGCCTTTGTGCCCTCCTGGTAGCCGCTGGCCATTGCCGAATGACCCTTGCCGCCGTATGCCTGCACGTTCGACAAATCCCATTTAGTTGCGCCATCCTTGACTATGTTCCACCCAAGTGAATATCCGTTGTCAAAATCCTCCGAATAGGGCAGCTCGGTCACGCTCTGGTCCTCCATTACAGTGAAGCTCCAGGTCGGCGCCTCGGTATTGGCTATATTTCCGTTGTAGCCAACCACCTTCCAGTAATATTTTGTATTGTAATCCAATCGTGCAACCGTGTAGCTCGTTGCCTCGCCCATATCCATGCCGTCAATTACATCAAATTTGTCGGCCGCTTTACCAAGGTAGAGCTTGTAGTTGGTGGCAAACAATTCGCCGCTCCACTGCAACTCAAGATTCTTGTGATACACATTCTCCGCGCCGTCGGCCGGGCTGATTGCCGTTGAGCTCGCCGGGGGCATTTCGCGCCCGTAGAGTGTGGGCAACATCACGTCGTCAACAAAAATCATCGAGTAGTCGGGAACTTCGTCATAGCCGCTCATTGAGAAATTGGGAATATAGCTCCAGAACTTGATATAACAGTCGTTGCTGCCCTGACCGTCAAGTTCCACCGATATGTCGTGCAACGCATTGACATCATAGCCTTCGCTGTTGAATACATCCTTATACGTTTTGCCGCCATCGGTCGACAGGCAAACCTTGAAATAGTTGGCCGGAGCGTTGGTGTCGTCGCTCATCGGCTCAAACGACTCAAAATAAGAGAACTTAATCGAATGGGCGTCACCGCTCGAAAGGTCAAGACGCGGCGTTATCAGCTCGGCATCCTCGGGGAAACCACACACGGCCGACGCTTCACCTGTCAGGCCGGCACCATAGCGATACCAGCCGCCGCCGTTTTTGCTCCAGCCAAGCGGAGGGAATGTCTCGCCCTCAAAGCCTTCGTATACACCACCCTCGGCCACCATCTTCTTCGTTCCCGAGAGTGCAACCTCTACATCGCCGCCGTTTGTTTCAACAACCGCCGTGGCGCGAGCGCCTCCCTGGGTTGTCGGGGCATACCAGAACTGGAATTCGTAGGTTTCGCCGGTTTTCAGAGACACGGCTCCTGCTTCGAGAGTCGACCCGAAATCGGTACCCTCAAGACCCTTGACGCCTGTTACGGTCAGCACGTCGCGACCAACATTTTTCAGCGTCATTGTATCCGAATATTTCTTTGCACCTATGTACGTTGTCGGAAACTCGTAGCTGTCGGGGGCAATGCTGGCCACAGGACCGGTAATCTGCTGCGACTCCACAATGCTGACATCGTCAAGCCATATATCATTGCCGGAGCCGGGTCC
This sequence comes from Muribaculaceae bacterium, assembly GCA_022510465.1. Classification (GTDB taxonomy): domain Bacteria; phylum Bacteroidota; class Bacteroidia; order Bacteroidales; family Muribaculaceae; genus HGM05190. The sequence continues at coordinate 2,614 of JAFLTJ010000015.1, read as the reverse complement.
GGCCTTAAGCAAGCGATATACAAAAGCAAATTCAACTGTCTTGCCGTTCCAATCGGTCAGATTGATTGCCGACGGATTCCATGTCCAAGCTGTCCACGGATAACCTACACCCGCATTTCTGACCATCTCCTCATCAAGGAAAGAGAATATCGTTGTCCAGCTTTCCGACCCAACCTCGCGAACGCGTACCTGAAAGTCATATTCAGCGTTAGGCAACCTATTGATAGATTGTGCTGTCGCGCCCTCCCAGGTGAAATTAAGGTCATAATACCCGTTCAAAGTCACCTTTGGAGTGATAAGCACTTCTTCTTTAACCGGCTCCGCCTCGTCGTAGCTTGGGCTCTTAACATGCGCCGACCTAATCGACGTGCGCGAATCAAAATACGACTCCCAGTGATTAACAGCGCCCGGGGCGTCACTGTTGATTACAGTCCACCCGGCCGGCGGAAACACTTCGGCCGTACCGTTGAAATCCTCCTTGAGTAACGTCGACTGTGCAACGGCCGTCAGCCCGCAGGCTATAACCGCTACCATGCACAATACTTTCTGCAACTGATTTTTTAGATTCATATTATTGCTTTTACTAATTGTTATTCAGATACTTAATACTTTTTCATCAACCAGTTTATATATATCGGCACGGGCATTGTAATTCAATGCCTCGCGCTCCTAATCATCAGCAAAATCCTCTTTAGGCTATCATTTAGCCCTTTTTGCAAGATATTTGCCACTATTTCGCTACAAATTTAATCATTTTTTCGCAAAACTATAACAAAATCATAAAAATTTTAAAAAATCAAAAAGCTGGCATTTCGTCACGGCACAAAAAAAGTGGTGCCCCAAAATGCATTTCTGCCATTTTGAGACACCATCCGGTTTTTTATCAGATTTTATCAGATATCCTCCTCGAGAACAAAATCATCCGGAAGCTCATCATCAAAATCATCATCAATCTCAGCCTCCCGGGTTTCCGGCTTTGCCGGCGCCGCCGTCGGCTCGGGTTTCGACTTCGCTTGCGGCGACGAGGCATTCAGCGCCTCCACTATCTTCGATTCAAGCTCGTCGGCCAGCTCCGGATTGTCAGCTATTACACGCTTTACCCCGTCGCGACCCTGACCCAATTTCGACCCGTTGTAGCTGTACCATGACCCGCTTTTTCCAACGATACCCAGCTCCTCTGCCAGGTCGATAATCTCGCCCGAACGAGAGATTCCCTCTCCAAACATTATATCAAATTCCGCACGCTTGAATGGGGGCGCAACCTTGTTTTTAACAACCTTAACCTTCGTATGACGGCCCAGGATATCTTCACCCTGCTTGATTGTTGTGCTCGGGCGAATATCTATGCGAACCGACGCATAAAATTTCAGCGCATTTCCGCCCGTCGTCGTTTCTGCCGGTCCAAACATCTGCCCTATCTTCTCGCGAAGCTGATTGATAAAAATGCAGCATGTGTTTGTCCGCGAAATATAACCCGTCATCTTTCTCATCGCCTGCGACATCAATCGAGCCTGCAATCCAACATTCCGGTCACCCATTTCACCATCAATCTCCCCCTTTGGTGTCAGCGCTGCAACCGAGTCAATCACGATTATATCGATTGCCGACGAGCGGATTAGCTGCTCCGCAATCTCCAGCGCCTGCTCCCCGTTGTCGGGCTGAGAAATCAACAGCGAGTTGACATCAACGCCAAGCGACTCCGCATAAAAGCGGTCAAACGCATGCTCCGCGTCGATAATAGCCGCAATACCGCCCGCCTTCTGAGCCTCGGCTATCGCATGGATAGCAAGCGTCGTTTTACCCGACGACTCAGGCCCGAAAATCTCAATAATTCGGCCGCGTGGGAACCCACCTACACCAAGAGCATAATTCAGCCCTATCGACCCCGTCGGGATAACCTCTACATCCTCCACCGAGTCATCGCCCAGAGTCATTATCGACCCCTGGCCATGCTTCTTCGTTATCGCGCCCATAGCCTGTGCCAGCGCGTTCAACTTCGTCTGACGCGGGTCTACCTCCACCTTTCCGGTCTTCTTACCTGCTGTTTTCTTCTTTTCCATATATTTTGTGATTTTATTTTTTTGACTTCATTTGTTTGACATCGCAAAGATAATACACCCATCAGGTAAAATAACGACCCACAAATGTTAAAATAAACTAACCACAGCCATTTTTTCACCACACACGCCCCGGCACCATCCCCACGCCCGTGTCCCTGCCTGCGTCAACCACCACATCAATCCTCGCGCCAACCTCCGCTCCTACGCTTGAATCAATTCCTGCAATAACGCTCGCGTCAATCCGTGTGTCAATCTCTGCATCAATCCTTTTGCAAAAATAACACTTTTCTTCAACTTATATAACTTCTATAACTTATTTAACTTAACCACGGCCCCTCCGCCCGGAAAGCAGGCTTCCAAGCCTGCGCCTTTCACCGCCACCTCTCCGCCTCACGGCTCCGCGCCCGTGCAAAATTGCCCGGAGGGCATAAAGTTCGTTAGCCCTCGACTTTCGAGCCGTCAGGCGAGTTGTCGGGGACTTCTGCGCCTTTCACCGCCACCCATCACGCCGCGTCAGCCCGGAAAGCAGGCTTCCAAGCCTGCGCCATCACCGC